>NZ_JACJPZ010000089.1:0-9695 GCF_014696335.1 Dolichospermum sp. FACHB-1250 | reverse complement strand
AGTAGCGACTATACAGGAGCAACACCAGGAACAGGAAAAACCATCACCTTTGCTGCGGGTGCAAGTACAGCCACTCTGACTATTGACCCCACAGGTGATAGCACTCCAGAAAGTAATGAAACTGTTGTTTTAACTTTGGCTTCAGGAACAGGTTACACTGTTGGTACAACTACAACCGTGACGGGAACTATTACTAATGATGATATTGTTGCTTCTCCCACCATTACCCTAGCAGTATCACCCGGTAGTGTACTAGAAGATGGTACAGCCAATCTTATTTACACCTTCACCCGTACAGGAACTACCACAAACGCCTTAACCGTTAACTATGGCGTTACGGGTACAGCAGATAGTAGCGACTATACAGGAGCAACACCAGGAACAGGAAAAACCATCACCTTTGCTGCGGGTGCAAGTACAGCCACTCTGACTATTGACCCCACAGGTGATAGCACTCCAGAAAGCGATGAAACTGTTGTTTTAACTTTGGCTTCAGGAACAGGTTACACTGTTGGTACAACTACAACCGTGACGGGAACTATTACTAATGATGATATTGTTGCTTCTCCCACCATTACCCTAGCAGTATCACCCGGTAGTGTACTAGAAGATGGTACAGCCAATCTTATTTACACCTTCACCCGTACAGGAACTACCACAAACGCCTTGACCGTTAACTATGGCGTTGCGGGTACAGCCATATTCAATAATGACTATACTCAAATCGGTGCAGTCGGTTTCACCCCTACCACCGGAACTATTACCTTTGCTGCGGGAAGTAGTACAAAAACTCTGACTATTGACCCCACAGGTGATAGCACTGTGGAAACTGATGAAACTGTGGCTTTAACTCTAGCTACAGGCACAGGTTACACCGTTGGGACAACCACAGCCGTCACGGGAACGATTACTAATGATGATGTTGTTCCCACCATCACCCTAGCCGTATCACCCAGTAGCGTCAATGAAGATGGTACAGCCAATCTTATTTACACCTTCACCCGTACAGGAACTACCACAAACGCCTTAACCGTTAACTATGGCGTTACGGGTACAGCCAGATTCAACACCGACTACAGCCAAATAGGTGCGACAAGCTTTGCGACTACCACCAGAACTATTACCTTTGCTGCGGGAAGTAGTACAAAAACTCTGACTATTGACCCCACAGCAGATACCACTGTGGAAAATAATGAAACTGTTGTTTTAACTCTAGCTACAGGAACAGGTTATACCGTTGGTACAACTACAGCCGTGAGGGGAACTATTACTAATGATGATACGGCTGATGCAACCAATAATAACCTAGTCGGAGGTTCTGGAAATGACACCTTCTTGGGATTAGGAGGACAGGACACTCTCACTGGTGGACTTGGTGCAGACACGTTCAGGTTTAATTCTCCCACCGAAGGCATGGACACCATTACCGACTTTTCTAAGGCACAAGGGGACAAGATAGAATTGTTTAGAATTGGCTTTAATTCTCTGGTGTGGACAGACGGGGTAAGTAATGCACTAGATCCCAGCGTATTTTCTATGGGTACAAGTGCCAATTCTTGGACTAATAGCATTATCTATAATAATAGTAATGGTATCGTCTATTTTGATGCTGATGCTTTGGGTTCTGGTTCACAGGTAGCATTAGCTCAACTTTCCCCTGGACTAAATCTCACTAACCAGGACTTTATTGTTAGTTGGGTGTAGTTTCTCAATATCTCCCAAAAACCATGTGGGGACGTTTCATGAAACGTCTCCATATTATAGATACAATATATAGAGCTTTAGCGCACTAACGAAAACTAAATTCTCAGAAATCCTTAGCTGCTTACTAACCCTACCTACCACCAAAAACTATCCTCATGTACCATAAGTTATCCTATTTGTCAATAGTACATTAGTTCTACTAATCAAATTACATTATTTGCTCAATAATTTTTCCCCAATTTACTCTTTCAAACCACTGCTAATTTGTCAAGTTTTGTATTTTTTTTCAAAATAGATCTCTGAAACGACTATCAATAAAGACTTTTGCAGATCATCTTTTGAGCAGGGTGCAAAATTGACAATAATACCCCAACTATGAAATTCTTCAGAATTATAGCAAATCGCCGAAAGTATTGCAAGCTCGTTGCTAAATAAAAATAATTCTCAATTAATTGTTAAGAAAATCTAAAGTTGAATTTTCATGAGTTATGAATATTAAAAGTATTATTGATTTTATATAAGTTTTCATTATACTATACTGTAAAATTTTATGATCACTTCCGTACCATTAGTCATAGCTGTTGACATAATTGGCTTTCTATCTAATATCTCCGATAATTGAGAACGGGTATATTTACCATTCATGATTTCTATACTAGCATCAGCGATCGCATCTTCAATTACTTCTTCCTCTATTAAATTTTCCCATTCATCATAATTGACATAATAGGATCTTTTATTTTCCTTCAAATTGATTTTTTGAATTTCTCTAATTGAATTACGAATAGAAGCCATCCAATAATTTGTCAATCGCTGTTCTATTTGATTTTTAATCAAGTGAATTAGTAAAATCTTTAAAAATGATTCTATATTTCTCAATATTGCCTGTTTACTCATTCCCTCTAATTCATCAATAATTGCTAAAGCATCGGCATAATTTCCTTGTAAAATGCTGTTTCTGAGGTCTATTAATTCCTGAGTCATTTTCGTTAACCTCCAGGATGATTCACATACTAATAATAACACAGCTTTTACAAAAAAGCATACTAGGGTAATTTTAAATTTAACTCTTGTAAAGTATTAGCATCTGCTTTAATTGTAATTGTATTAGGTTCAGCATATTTACCATTGACTTTTAACTGATAACTTCCTTGTCGCAACTGTTCCAAATAGAAAACACCTGCATTATTCGTAATAGATATAACTGATGATTTGGAACTATTATCAATAGCTTCAACTTTAGCACCAGCAATAGGGTTTCCTTTGGAGTCCGTCAAAGTTCGACCCCTATCAGACCACTTGTAAAAGGAATCTGTGCTTATTTTCCTGTATAACTCAACAAGTTGCAATCAGATTATGGGAAGATATAACAGTAACAGTTTATCTATCCTGAATCTATGTCTAACTGTAAAACATCCTTTAGCTATCCCGCTCTTAGCAAAATTGATCAAACAGATAATTATTATGGAACTGTGGTTGCAGATCCTTATCGCACTTTAGAAAACCCAGATACACAAGAAACAAAAGCTTGGGTAGAAGCGCAAAATCAAGTTACCTTTACCTACTTAAACGAAATTCCCGCGAGGGAAGACATTAAACAGCGTCTTACCAAACTTTGGGATTATGAAAAATATGGAACACCATTTAAACAAAGTAATAATTACTTTTATTTCAAAAATGATGGACTGCAAAATCAAAGTGTTCTCTATACTCTCCCTACATTAGATGCACAACCAAGAGTATTACTTGATCTTAACAAACTTTCAGAAGATGGTACAGTTGCCCTTTCAGGAATTTCTATTAGTGAAAATGGTCAACTTTTAAAATTTGCTGCCGCTTTGCAAGCTGCCCATAGTAGTAATGCACCTGTTTTGATTAGAATTGAAACTAAAGCCGGACATGGTGCGGGTAAACCAACGACAAAAATTATTGAAGAAGCAGCAGATAAATGGGGTTTTTTAGTCAGAGTTTTGGGAATTTATAATTCAATACCATCCAACTAAGAACTTATTATTCTCTTTTCTCTGTGTTCTCTGTGACTCTGTGGTTCGTTTTCAAAAAGAGTTTTGGGATTAACTGGATTGATTTATAAATTCCCTCGTAACAATTCAGGGAACAGGGAATAGATATTTTTCTGCTCCTTGTCTTCTGCTATAAATCTGCCACTTGTAATAAATCTAATCCTTGGGTAAAAATATCATCAATGGGTAACATTTCCCCCTCTTCAGTCATGAATTTATGGTCTTTTGTCGCGCGAATAATTGCCCCATTTTCTAATAAATATTCATAGACTTCTTGCTGTCCCCGATGATGCCATTGGGCAATAGGTTGAGTATAAAGTATGCCATTGCTATCAACTGTATACACCCGACACTCAATTTGTTTTTCCACAATTTCCCCAATCTCTAAAAAACCATATTCAACAGTTAAAATTTCTGTATCATAACTTAAACAATATTCCGCAAATTTTAACATATCCCCAAATAAATGTTCAGCAACTTGGGATTTTACACCATTTTTTGCAGAACCATCAATAAAATTTTGCTTTTGTTTCTCCATTTCCGATACTTTCTTTTTCCCCATAGCGCGACGGAGTAAATCAGCTTGTCCTAAACTATAACCAGCCATATCTTGAGCAATTTTCATAATTTGCTCTTGATAAACCATGATTCCATAGGTTTCATTTAATATCGGTTCTAAAATTTGAGTATCATATTCAATTTCTTCTCGTCCATGTTTCCGATTAATAAATTTAGGAATTAATCCGGCATCTAATGGTCCAGGACGATAAAGTGCAAGAATAGAAGAAATATCTTCAATATTAGAAGGTTTCAAATCTCGCACTATTTGTTTCATCCCTGAAGACTCTAATTGAAATATGCCTTCTAAATCACCTGCTTCTAATAGTGAATAAGCTTTAGTCACATCTTTTGGTAAGCTGGTATGTTCACCTTTAGCTAATATTTTTTGTGCCTTTCTTTCCTGTTTTGTGATTTCATCAGGATCAATACGATATCCTTGACTTTGTTCAATTAAATCAATGGTTTTTTGAATTAGGGTTAAGTTCCGTAAACCCAAAAAGTCCATTTTTAATAATCCCAAAGATTCCAAATCTTCCATGAAATATTGGGTAATTACAGAACCGTCATTATTGCGTTGTAAAGGAACAAGTTCATCTAATGGTTCTGCGGAAATAACCACACCAGCAGCATGAACACCGAAGGTTTTGTTAGTCCCTTCAATGCGCATGGCCATATCAATCCAGCGCCGCACGGTGGGATCATTATCATATTTGGCTTTAAATTCTGGTTCGGGGGTTTCATCGGAAATCATCACTTTCAATTTTGTAGGTTTACCCCGGACTACAGGAATCATTTTCGCCATTTTGTCAGATTCATTGTATGGAATATCTAACACTCTAGCGACATCTTTTAACACTGCTTTTGATGTCAGTCGGTTAAAAGTAATAATTTGGGCTACTCTCTCAACCCCATATTTTTCAGTGACATATTCAATTACCTGATCTCGTTTATCAATGCAGAAATCTGTATCAATATCCGGCATTGATTTACGTTCAGGATTGAGAAATCTTTCAAATAATAAACCATGATGTACAGGGTCAATATTCGTGATTCTCATAGCATAAGCTACTAAAGAACCTGCCGCAGAACCCCGTCCTGGACCAACGGGAATATTATTGTCTCTTGCAAATTTGATATAGTCCCAAACTACTAAAAAGTAGGTGGAAAATCCCATTTGCTGAATCATTTTTAATTCATATTCTAATCTTTCTTTATAGACTGGATCTACTTCGTTGCGAGATTTGCGATTTAATCTTTCTAAAAGTCCCAACCATGCAACCTCCTCTGCATAAGTATCTGCTGTATGTCCTGAAGGGATTGTGGGTGTGGGAATTTGTGGATCACCCATGATGTGATAAGGTTCAACTTTATCAGCAATTTCTTCTGTTGTGGCGATCGCTTCGGCAATGATATCATCGGCTAAATGGTCACGGAATAGCTGGTGCATTTCCTCAGATGATTTCAGGTATTCTGTGCCGCTATACCGCATTCTTTTATCTTCGCTAATGAGTTTACCGGTTTGAATACATAATAAGGCATCATGGGATTCTACATCAAAACAAGAGATAAAATGAGAGTCATTTGTGGCGATAAATTTAATGTTTAATTCCCTGGCAATCTTGACGATTTCTACATTCACAATCCTGTCTTCTTGAGAACCATGATCTTGAATTTCTAAATAAAAATCTTCACCAAATACTTCTTTATACCATTTGGCAATTTTCCTAGCTATATCTGGCCGATTACTCAGAATTGCTTGGGGAATTTCTCCCCCTAAACAAGCACTGGTGACTATTAACCCCTCCTTATATTGTTTCAGTAAATCCTTATTAATACAAGGACGGGAAAAAATGCCTTTACCTTGTACTCCTTGCAGGTGAGAAATGGTAGTTAATTTAACTAGATTTTTATACCCTTGAGTATTTTTTGCCAATACGACTTGATGATATTTAGGACGACGTTCTTGTTTGTCAATTTCACCATTAATGATATACATTTCGTTGCCAATGATTGGCTTAATCGTCTTACTGCGGCAGATTTTGATCAGTTCCACAGCCCCATACATGACACCATGATCTGTGAGGGCGATCGCTTTCATTCCTAATGCGATCGCTCGATCTACCAATTCTGGTAATTGACTAGCACCATCAAGCAAGCTGTAATCACTGTGAATATGTAAGGGAACAAAGGACATATTAGTATTTGGTAAAGTAAGGGGATTTTCAACTAACACTTTTTAGTTAATATCTTGTGCCGGGAAGGGAGTAATTAACCAGGTATGTTATAATTTAACATCAATGTTGCGACTGTTATAGCTAATTTAATTTTAGGATATATAGTTTTGTAATTAGCCTGATAATAAGCATTTAATAAGCTACTTAGTATTTAATATGCAAATCCAAATCTTCAAAAACTCCTGTGGGGTGGGCATCTTGCCCACCCCCATTATATAAATTCAATTGAAAATACCTGAATTAAAAAAGGTATGATCACTTAAATTAATAAAATCCAAAATAATTTGGAGGATTTTAACTATTCTTTTGCTTATATGCTTTAAGCCAATTTAAAGACCTTTTAGCACCTAGCTTTTTCTGCATATCTTCTTGAGAAATATAAGGACGTTTACCCGAAATTAGCTTTGCATATCCATCTTTAACCCCTGGAATCTTCCTCAAATCAGAATTTTTATTATTGATAAATTCCAAGAAACCTGTCAAATCTTGAGGCTCAATCACTCTGTCATTTAGTTTTGACTGCAAAAAAGCTGGTTCTATAAATTTTTCTGCTTCTGGTTGTTTAGCTGCAATTATAAATACCCAAATTCGCTCTATTCCAGCAATAATAGCTGCCTCATAAATTGCTAACCCTGTTAATAAGTGATATTTGTCTTCCTCATCTGTTATAGAAACAAATGGAACAATCAAGTTGAAACCCGCTTCTTTTATGTTTTCAGCTATTTTATTAAGAGTCAATCTTGAAGTTCCCGAATTTTCTTGAGCTACCTGTATCTGATTTAATACAACAAGACTAGGTTGGCTTTCAATACCTTTATAAAGCTTTACCATTTTTTAAATTCCTATAGCACTTTCAATCTGATTTATTCTGGTAACTATCTCTTTGGTTAAGGCAGAGAATTGATGTGCTACCTCACCTGCTCCAGTATTATGTTCTGCATATAAAGAAAGGGGAGAACGTGCCTTAGATGCTTGTCCAACAGCAGTAGCTCGCTTGATTTCTGGTAAAATCGTCATACCCTGAAATGTTTGTTCTACTAATTGCTTAATAGTAGTATGAAGCTTGACATTTTTTTCAGTCATCATTGGAACAATACCAAGAATTACTCCCCTTTTTCCGTTTTCTTCTTGGACTTCCCTAGCTCTCCTGATAGGAGTTCTGATACCATAAACTGAAAGATATTCCATTTGGGATGGTATCACCACATATTGGGCTGCATATAACCCATTACTAGCAATAGTAGTCGCACTAGGGGGAGTGTCAATAACTACATAATCATAATCTTTAGCTATTCCAGATTGTCGCAGTGCTTTATCTAGACGCTTTTCACGAATTCCACCTAAGTTTGCAAGTGCAGCATCTACGGTTTTGTAACTACTGGGTAAGACATCAACTCTTCCATCACTAGTCTTACTTATAATCTGGTTCAGTGCTAAAGAAGAGTGGATATATTCTCTATACTTAAAATTTGGCAAGTCGTAGTCTTTCAAAAACTCTACAACTTCTTTTCTATCCTTGAAAGATTCTAAGATTTCTTCAAATTCTTCCAAACTAGAAGCATGATCAAATTCATCAGCTTTGTTGACTCCTAATGATAGACTGGCATTAGCTTGATCATCCAAGTCAATAACTAAAACTTTTTTACCTTGAGTTGCTAGTTCATAGGCGAGATTGACCACTAGCGTCGTTTTACCAACGCCCCCTTTTGATGTATGAATTGCAATAGTACGCATTTTAATTTTATCCAGGAAGCTTTTTAAAAAATATGCTACAGGTTGAATTTTTTTAGGGTCTTGTATAGTATGTGTACACATTAGATTTGGTGGCCATTCTGTGTACTCATATATCTCAACTGAAAAAGGATCAATTAATATCCCAAATCTTGTATTTGAATATTTGAGATATGTTTTTAATTGAGTACGAGCATCATCATCAATACGAGCTTTGGCTGACTTAACCTCAACTAAAAAATTGACATATCTACCCAAATCCTCAATTAAAAAATCAACTTCTTTGTCAGTTTCCCTTACAAAACCATTTGCAGTTATTTTTGGAACTTTTATTTTAAACTCTGGATACCAATGGGAATAGCTACTGCGGGGAGGTAAACCTGCCATACGTAGCATTTCTTCAACCAGATGTAGAGAGACATAAGCCTCATTGTTCCATTCTGAAGATAACTCAGCCATAATTAAACAAACATCATTTTTATATTAATACTATAGTAAGCTTAATGACAAGCTTTTTTGACACCACAAATCCTGAAATTTGCTGATAAAGCAAAAGGGCGGGCAAGATGCCCACCCCACAAGAGAGAGGATGTAATAATTGAGGTTATTCTGAGGTTTGCCACAAGTAAGGGTAATCTTCTGGTGTTGATGACAGTCCTGCTTCTACAGGATTTTGTCTGATATATTGCCAATATGCTTGAAACTCTTCTTCATTTCTGACAATTCTGTCATATCGCTCATCTTGCCAAATAGTTCCTATATGTTTCATCACCTTGGCAATCTGTTTAGCACTATAACCTTTAATACTACTCATAATGCTACTAAGAGACCAATACTCATTTTCTGATTTAAGTAAAGGCTGCATCAGTAAATGTACATGATCTATCATCACCACAAAGACAAATATCTTATATCTTTGATTATTAAAAAATAAACAACTATTCAAAACTATTTCCCTAGCTTCTGGGTTAAGTTCTAACTTTTCCCAAGTATTAAAAGTAATAAAATAACTTGCCCCATCTAACTCCCAATGAGGTAACATCCTATGGTAAATTTTTAACCTTGCTTCTTCCATAACAGAAAAATATTTTCTAGGTTTATTGTAGGATAGGCATCTTGCCTGCCCTATCTTTATATTTCCCATCCTCTAAACAGAAAATTACATTCTTTTTATTTTTTGTAGTTTATATACATCTCTTATAGTTTACACCTCTTGTGGGCTTCTTATAGTTTACACCTCTTGTGGGCTTCTTATAGTTTACACCTCTTGTGGGCTTCTTATAGTTTACACCTCTTGTGGGGTGGGCATCTTGCCCGCCCATTAAAAAAATCCTCTTGTGGGGTGGGCATCTTGCCCGCCCATTAAAAAAATCCTCTTGTGGGGTGGGCATCTTGCCCGCCCATTAAAAAAATCCTCTTGTGGGGTGGGCATCTTGCCCGCCCA
>NZ_JACJPZ010000088.1:0-9846 GCF_014696335.1 Dolichospermum sp. FACHB-1250 | reverse complement strand
GAAATAGTTGATAAAGTTATTTCTGTTGCTCTCGATTTGATGAATCCTCAACATTTAAAAAATTGGTTCACTAATTGTTGTTACTGTACCTCATAACACCGGGAAGTGCTGTATAAATAGCCAACTAAGGTTTCTAGACTAGTTGCCTGTTGATAAATTTCGGGATTGAGTCGTTTATGACGACAATGGGCAGAGTTACGACCTCTGCGAACAATTTCTAATTCGTTACTCCTCAAGTAAGGAGTTAACATTCGCAAATGTATCGCTTGTGTTTCTGCTCTTACCTGATCCACTACGGAACGATGGTAGTTTTCCAGTCGTTGTTGTGGCCACAGAAAAAACATTCTAACATATAATTCATAAATTGCGTCCCCCAAATAAGCTAAAGCGGAAGGAGATATCTGTTTTATTTGATCTGGGGATATTTGCTGGGGCAGTTGCGTCGCATTTACCAACCATGGGTTAATGTCTGATGAATCCTGCGCAGTAGTTTCATCTTCTTCATGTTGGGCTGTTTCCTCCTTCGACTTCACAGATTAATCATTCCTTAAAAAAGCACTACATCGGGAGATAATTTTCGCCAACATTACTTTGATTACAAAAGCAATGTTCGCATACTGAGCATATTATAAATTAGTAACCATAACCAAAATTTACTGATATTGTTTCTTTAGACCTATCAACTAATTTGGTGGGCTTTCCGATAGTGTAGCGTCACGTAAGCCAGATGATTTACGTTTATTCACACCCAGTATTTTCGACTAGGATCGTGTTGCTATCAAAATTTCAGAGTTTCTATTATAGAATAGTATGTTTCCTTTAAGTCGGAAATTCCAGGTTTATTGAGATTGGTTTGAGGAACAAAATCTGATCAATTCCTGCCAATGTTGGGTTTCAGTCCCTTCTACCCAACCGACAATTTTTTTAAATCAACTGCATTGAGTTATATTCAATTTTTAATATAGTACATTAAATTAAGTGTTTTTACTTCATCACCACACTAAGAGATAGATTTTTGCTCTATAAAGCTCTATAAAAATTAAGCTATCCTTTGACATAGGATAGCCTAATTCAGATTTTCCATTCAAGCAATCAAGATGGGATGTTGTTTATGGCTTCACCAACTGACTCTCGTAGACAGAGAAACTTTTCTAAACGAACAAGCTTAACCGTTTGGGTGACACGAGCATTAGTGACAATTTGTAAAGTGCCTTTACTTTCAGGTTCAGGTTTAGCCAGCTTGGCCAGTTGTACCAGCGCACCTAATCCAGAACTATCTACAAAGTCTATTTGTGAAAGATCCAAAATGATGTGTTTTGGACCTTCTTCAATTTTACTGCTGAGTGTCTTACGAAATGTTGGCTCAGAGAAAGCGTCTAACAAGCCTGTGAGGCGGAATAGCTGACAGTTATCCCGGACTTCGCGTGTACCTCTGAGGCTCACGGTTAGATTTAGTGGTTCAGCTATAATTTCCTCCTCGTTCTTTTTACTAAAAGTAAACGTTCTAGTATAGATGGTTTGTGGGCAATTTGTCTATGACTAAGAATTTCCGATTTGAGATTTGAGAGTGGTTTTATCCGCGAGTTCAATCTAAAATCGCCAATCCAAAATCCAAAATTTATTGACGTACTGCTTGCATTTCTAGCACAAACTGTTCAAACAGGTAATCAGCATCATGGGGTCCTGGACTGGCCTCTGGATGATACTGAACAGAAAACACAGGTAGGGTCTTGTGTCGCACTCCTGCTACGGTTAAATCATTGAGGTTCAAATGGCTGACTTCAACCGTTGTAGTTGGTAGGGAGTCTGGGGCAAGGGCAAAACTGTGATTTTGGCTGGTAATTTCTACTCGCTGTTGTAGTCCCGCAGGTTGATTTAAACCCCGATGTCCAAATTTTAGTTTAAAGGTTTCTGCTCCGAGCGCGTGACCTAAAATTTGGTGTCCCATACAAATGCCAAACATGGGTTTTTGGCTGTCTAGTAAGGCTCTGGTGGTGTTGATACCTTCTGTGACTGCGGCAGGGTCTCCTGGTCCGTTGGAGAGGAAAATACCATCTGGATTGTATTTGAGAATTTCTTCTGGTTGTGTATCGGCAGGAACAACTATGACGCGACATCCATAACTGGCTAAACGACGTAAGATATTCCGCTTGATTCCAAAGTCTAAAGCAACAACGGTGAAGGTTTCCCTAATTTTAGCTACCGCTTCGGGGTTAAATTCCCAAGGGGCTGTTGTGGTTTCTTGCCATTCATAAGCGGATTTTGTAGTTACTTTTTTGACTAAGTTTAATCCCGTCATGCTGGGAGCAGCTTGTACCATTTCTAACAATTCTGTTTCATCCAGAATTGCTGTGGAAATACCACCATTCATCGCTCCAAACATCCGAATTTTGCGAGTTAGCGCCCGGGTATCTATACCATAAATGCCCGGTATTTGGTGCTTTTGCAGGTATTTGGGTAGGGATTGGGTGGAACGCCAGTTACTCGGTTTGTGACAAATATTCCGGGCGATCGCTCCCTGAACATGAGGTTTATTAGACTCTTCGTCTTCATTATTAATACCAGTATTACCTAGTTCTGGATAAGTAAAAATAACGATTTGTCCACAGTAACTAGGATCGGTTAACACTTCTTGATATCCGGTCATACCAGTGTTAAATACGATTTCTCCAATGGCGGTCCCCGTAGCACCGAAGGACCAACCGCGATAAGTGGAGCCGTCTGCTAGGACCAATAGCGCCGGAATTGTTTCAGATAGAGGCATAGATCGTTTGTAATTGGTAATTGGAGAGATAAAGGGGTTTTATATCTTCTATAACTTATTTTTTTAGAAGACTGTAAAGGTATATTTTCTCATGGTTTATGAAGGTGGGGACTCTACAATATTCATTTCTATAATTGTCAGTGCTCTTTTATTTTTTTTGTAGTGAGTTTTAACAAGCCTAATAAGACTAAGCTTAAACTTCGGCAATGGCCTCATCGAATATATTTCGCAACCAGACACTACTATCCTCCGGCTTTACTTCTGGAATCCGTTCGTAATTTAAACGCAATTCCTCTAAAGTATCAGATAAAACAGCCTGATAACCGGGATCATCTTGCTCAATACAATCAAGAATTGTATCAACCAAGAAATCAATAGCATTAACACAAGCATCAAAAGATTCTCGTTGGGAGGTAAGATTCAAAAAGAGCAAATAAATTTTTGATTTGAGAATCTCCAAAAACCCTGTAGCTTTCTGGGTTGGTTCAATACAAGAGTAGGCAAAATCTCTTAAGTAATCACGTTGTTCAGTAGAAAAATTGCTCCACTCAGTTTTGATCTCTCTAGATGCTTTTTTTAAATGTGAAACAATTTCATCAAATTTTGAAGTAGAAGCAACCTTATTGCCCCGAACTTGATAAATTTGATCAAAATCAATTAAAACCGCGCTAGACATGGTTAATACCTCTACTTGTATATAAATGATAGCCTTGAATATTTCTATACCATATTCATCGGCAACCAAGAACTTTCCCGTAATTACTATACAATCTTTTGCAAAAAATCATGATATACATATTACCGGAAAATCCCAATCAAAACTTTAATTTTGCAATGATTAAACGGCCAAGCATTTTTAATTTGGTGGCGGGGTTAAACTTGGTAAGAGCAGCCAGGGCGGTTAAAATATCCATTATGCTTAAATACTCTTTGTCTCGTCTAGCCCTCATTTCTTGTTCGGTTAGTTTAGCGTTTCTAACTGGTGCTTGTAATCAAGATCAGCAGAAAACAACCACAGATGGATCTAAATCATCTTTGGCTACTGGGAGTTTGGCCGCAATTCATTCTCCTAGTCAATTTAAACAACCGTTGGTCAGTCAAACATCAAACCCACTAGAATCTTCTCCGACTCAATTAAGCACTTTGGAAATGGCTCTCGATAAAGCTGCTGGTGCTAAAAGTATCAGCCAATCTGCTGTATCTGTGGATGATTGGAATTTGGTGGTAAGTCTGTTTCAAGATGCGATCGCTCTCATGCAAAAGATTAAGCGTAATAGTGGCAATTTCGCTTTTGCCCAAAGTCAAATTGTTAAATATCGTCGTGAAATTGCCTATGCTCGTCAACAAGCTAAACCGACAAATTTAACATCCTCCCTTACCCAGCCACAACCAGTGATCATTGATGTTCCCAAACCACAAACTCCTATTGAAAGCTCAAAACCCCTATTATTACCTACTTCTCCCCCATTAGCAATGCTCCCCCGCAAAAATGAGGTATTTATTGTCCCAATTAAGCGGCGCATGGGTGGTACACCAATTATTGAAGTTACTTTCAATGGTACACAACAATTTGAAATGATTGTAGATACAGGTGCAAGTGGGACTGTAATTACTCAGAAGATAGCAGCAGCTTTAGGTGTAGTACCAACTGGGAAAGCTAAAGCTAATACCGCTAGTGCTAAAGCTGTGGAATTTCCCATTGGCTACCTTGATTCCATGGAAGTCGAGGGTATGAGGGTAAATAAAGTTTCAGTAGCGATCGCTGGTACGCAATTAGAAACAGGACTTTTAGGACATGACTTTTTCGGTAATTACGATATAACCATCAAACGTCATGTTGTAGAATTTCGTCCCCAAACCCACTCAGAAGTTAATCCCCCAGGAATTGAATTAACTGTTCCAACTTTGTCCAGGGACTACCGCTTTGTAAAATTTCCTTAGCTAGAGTCACCCCCTGATCATGATTTAACCAGGGAACAACCCCGGCTACTTGCAATGCTAAGGCAGCATTTAACGCCACTATATCTTGTTGTGGTTGTGTCCCTTTTCCCTGCAAAACTTCTTTGAGAATCACAGCATTTTCTTGTACATTACCACCCTTAACAGCGGTAATGTCAGCAGATTTGACATTTATCTCCTGGGGATTAACAGTAGTTAAGGATACTTGACCATCCTTCAAGATCGCCAAATCAGTAATATCACCCAAACCAGCCTCGTCTAATTTTTCTCTACCATGTAAAACAATAGCCGTTTGTGTCCCCAGGAGATGCAAAGCTTCAGCCATAGTAGCTATGAGTTTCGGATCAAACACACCAATCACCTGACCAGTAGGATTTAGTGGATTTACTAAAGGACCTAGTAAATTAAATACAGTTCTTACCTTGAGATTTCGCCGTAAAGGGGCAACTGCTTTCAGTGCTGGGTGCCACCCCGGTGCAAATAAAAAGGTAATTCCCACCTCTTCGACTGCTGCTTGCACTTTTTCACTGGTAGCAGTCAAATTAACTCCCAATGCTTCCAAAACATCAGCGCTTCCCGTGAGACTAGAAGCAGAACGACTACCATGTTTAGCCACCCGTACACCAGCAGCAGCGACCACAAAAGCCACAGCGGTGGAAATATTAAATGTAGAAGCGCCGTCACCACCAGTACCACAAGTATCAATTAATGGCAGAAATTGGCTATGGTCGCTTTTATTGATAGCCACCGAAGATAGAGATTTTAAAACCTCTCCCATGCCTGTTAATTCTTCAGCACAAACACCTTTAAAATTTAAAGCCATTAAAATCGCCCCGGATAATTCTGGGGGAATAGCTTCCTTTATCCACCCTTGCATTAATTCTGCTGCTTGGGTGCGGGATAATGATTGACCTTCTAATAATTGTTTGAGTAAGTTAGACCAAATAGTAAAATCCATGGTTCAGGTTTTTGATAATGTTGAATATAATTTTACCGACAAATGGTTTTTTGTTTCACGCACAGGCGCGGAGAAAGAACGCAAAGATGAGTCTAATTTATTACACACCTAGCCACTAGAAGTCCCAGCCACAAAGGTCAAACCCACCTGCATGAGTTTAAAACCTTTAAAACCTTTAATAACTTGAATTTTGTGTTAGTCTACCCAGGTTTGTTTAGTAGCGATTTACAGCAAGTAGCTTTGAGTGAGGTAGACATTATGCGGGCAAGATGCCCGCACCACAAGAGTTTTATCATTAATATCTGTACTTGATAATACTGAGAACTGCTGTAAGTAGGTGAACAGAAAAAAACCGACATAAGTAACGAAAAGTAAAGTTGCCCAAAACCTCTTCCCTCTTCCCTGTCCCCTCTTCCCTCTTCCCTGTCCCCTCTTCCCTCTTCCCTCTTCCCTCTTCCCTGTCACCTGTCACCTGTCACCTGTCACCTGTCACCTCTTCCCTCTTCCCTCTTCCCTGTCACCTGTCACCTGTCACCTGTCACCTGTCACCTATTCCCTCTTCCCTGTCACCTGTCACCTGTCACCTGTCACCTATTCCCTCGTCATAACGACAATTTTTAACGCCAACCTACTTAGTAGTTACTAATGAATAGTTCTTGGCCTTTTTCCGCTTTTTTTTGTTTATAGTTATTCATGCCATATTGTAGTTCCCATTCAATGATATTTGCCCATTTAAAATTTTCTCTTATTTCTGGACAATCATCATAGGTAATTAACCAATTGTGGGGACATTGTTTTAAGTTTAAAGCAAATCTTTGATGATCAAATCCTGTATGCAAATCTCCTTTTTTACCATATAATTTAGATTTCTCCGCTTGGAAATAGGGAGGATCTAAAAATATGAATACCTCTGCTCCTGGCAGATTAATAATATGGCTATAATCTAAATTTGTAATTTTGATATCTGGTGTTAAGATAGTGGCTAATTTTTCCAGTCTATCTATTGATGAATTGGTAAATCTTTTGTGAAAAGATTCTAAAGAAAATCCTCCTGATTCTATAGTTCCTGAAAATGTAATTCTATTCAGAACAAAAAAGCGCGTTGCTCTTTCTAAATCTGATAATGTGTTAACATCTACACGGGCTAATTTAGCAAAGAGTAATTTTCCGTCTTGGTAATTTTCTTTAACATGACGAACTTCAGCAACTAATTTCGATAAATCAGATTGTGCCAAATGCCAAAATCGCCATAATTCCGGGTTTAAATCATTAATTGCAATCTTTAAATCAGGATATTTTTGTTTAAGATAAATAAATACAGAACCACCACCAACAAAAGGTTCTCGCAACTCAGAAAACTTTTGTGGTAAATATTCAGATATTTGCTTGATTGCTTTTGATTTACCACCAGGATAACGGAGAGGACTTTTGATATTCATTGTATTTGAGCCTTGAGAAGTGATAATATAAATTTTGCCTTCTCATATCTACAGCAAAATTACCCATCTTCACAACCTACCATATCAGCTTATGAACCGTTCAACACCCTATCAACCCTTAATATTAAGAATCCTGCATGGTATCAGCGGAACCTTAGTAATTGGTGCAATTATCAGCGGGTTTCTAATTTACAACACTTTTGACAAAAGATTTGGATCTATCCCCATTCCTAAAATTAATCCTATTCAGGATATTCACGGCACATTAGCACTATTTTTCTTGATTTTACTACCATTTTTCGCCCTTTATAGTTTTCATGCCGGTAAAAGACGCTTATTACAACCAGACTTTATGCAAAATCTAACTCAAATTGGTAAACCAATTTGGTGGGTAAGTTTGCAACGTTTAGCAAATACTAAAATGTTAATTGCTGCCGTTTTAGCAGTAGTCTCTGGTAGAATGATGCAAGAAGAATGGCTACCCACAGGAGAATTTGATCATATTTGGTATTCTCTTCATTTAATAGCTTGGTTAATCATGATTTGTTGTTTAGCAATTCATGTTTTGATGTCAGCTAAAGTTGGTGGTGTGCCATTATTACTGTCAATAATATCATGGAAATTCCGCCCAGAAGATAGTCCAGGGAATTGGTATAGTCGTTTCCGTGGTTGGTTGGGTAATTTTTCTGATCATATTCAGGAAGAAATTAATCAGTTTATGGGCGGTGGTTTATTATTGAAAATAATTGAGGTGATTGTTTTGTTAGGAATTATTGCCGCGTTTATTTTACCAGTGTTTTTCTCAAGTGAAAAGTAAAGTCTATTTTTATCTAGGTTTTAAATACAGCAGTTATCCGTTTATGAAGTACAGATATTAATAATAAAACTCTTGTGGTGCGGGCATCTTGCCCGCACAAAGTGTACCTCACTCAAAGCTACTTGCTGTAAGTAGATAAACGGAAAAAAACCGACATAAGTAACGAAAAGTAAAATTGCCCAAAACCTCTTCCCTATTCCCTATTCCCTATTCCCTATTCCCTGTTCCCTGTTCCCAGTTAAGAGTTCCCTGACCACACAAGTAAATTCACAGAATCAAACCAGATTCCTATAGCGGTCAAGTAAAGCCTGTGCATATTTTTGGTGTTCTGTCACTAATTTAGGAGGGGATAATACTTGGGCTTTATCCATATAACGATAAACCCAGCGACTAAATTCATTTAAAGACCGACCTGGTAAATCTACAGCATATTCTATATAAGAATATTGCCCATTTTTATCAATAAATCCAGTGGTAATTTTTTGGCGAGGATGACGACGTTCTCCTTCTAAAATAAAATTTGATATGGGAGGATAAAAACGTACTTTTACCTCAATAAATTCGAGGGTTCCTGCTAATTCAGCTTTTTGAGGTTCTGGGTCGCCTAAATTTAAACCCCAGCCATTTTCTAGTAGTTTATATGCTGTAACTAAACTTGCTCTTTGTTTTTCTAAACCCCGTGGTGGTATTTTGCTGACAGGATAACAATGACTATTAAAACGGTTTACACGCCCCATAACTAAATGTTCATTTTCACAAAGTTCATACAGTAAATACCAAGCAATATCATGATATATTAACTGTAAAGGAAATACCTGAAACCGCCCAATATGATTAGAACCATATAAATCTTTGGTACGAGAAATTTCAATAGCTTGTCCCTGAATAATAGCTTGTTCTAATAATGGTAATTGATGAAATAATGTATCGCGGTTTTCTCCCTGAGTCGCCATTTCTTCGGGGTCAGTATAAATAATAGCCCGGTTGAGATGTTGACGAGTAGGATAAAAAAGTTCTCCTTCCAGGGACTTATCTAAACCACGTAATCTTTTACTGAGACTTTCATAAATGCGTCTAGCTTGGGCATCACCCTGATATTGTGCTTGAGATGCTAAAGCGTTAAATGCTACTTTTAATTCTGTTATGGAAAGCGCACCCGTTCCTAAATAATATCCCCAACGATACATTCGTTGGTCAAGAATAGCATAACGTCGGAGGGTTTCTAAATCTTTGCGGAGGGTGGAAAGGGCTGGATATTCTGGAGGTAATTCTATCTTTAATTCTGCTGCTAACTTTTGCAGATATGCTTTTACAGAACTAATTGCATCATGATTTTCATTGTTACTAGAGTCGAGAAAATCAGGACTACCGACACCGGGATATTTTAATAATGTAGCAATTAACAGCAGCAAACGTTCAAAGGCCAAACGTTCTGTATAGGAATGGGCAGGTTTTTTAGACATGGTAAATCACTGGCAGAAATTTATAGTACATTAATCTCAGTGCAAAAAGAAAATATTTAAACTATTGGTAGAAATTAGCTGTAACTGTTTTGACATACTCACCTGCCTGAAGGCGAGGTGATTCTTGACGCTTCACCGACTGATGCTACCGAGGTAGTCTTACTCTGTCTCTGCGCCCGTTTAGAGTCGTGGCAATGCCCTATCCCGACTTTATTTATATTTTTTGCGGCGTTTTCATCTCGGTCGTGTTCAGTCCCACAATTTAGGCACTTAACCGACCGAATTTTTAAATCAAGTTTCCCCCATTTGTAGCCACATTCAGAGCAAATTTGGCTTGTTGCTTCCCATCTACTAATAACACGGAAATCTCTATTAAACTTTTCTGCTTTACCTTCGCATAAAGTTCTAAATTGCCTCCACCCTTGTAGACTAATTGACCTGGCAAG
>NZ_JACJPZ010000087.1:0-9846 GCF_014696335.1 Dolichospermum sp. FACHB-1250 | reverse complement strand
TCCGAACCAACCGATATAGAGGCGGTTGTCTGTGCTGGTAATCCACTCGCAAAAGCGATCCCATACGTTAGCGCTTTGGCGCTGCTGTAGTGTTGTGGTCATGTGTTTATAATGGCGTTTGAGTTATGTATGTTTTGGTAGGTGTTTCTACCTTATGAATTTATATTAACCTTTATGTTTAGATTTGTAAAGGGGTTTTCGTAATATTTTTTAATATTTTTTTCAGCCAAGTGATCTTTAGGGCTATAAACTATATATAGTCAGCCTTTCGGGGATTAATCTTTTTGCTAATCAGGGGTTTGAACTTTTTACTTTCTCCTGACCACCTAAACTGCATAATAGGAGTCTAAACCTTGTGGGGTGGGCATCTTGCCCGCCAAAGTCTGTAAATTAGCTGTGTTTTAGCTGCAACTCCTACTATATATGTCTCTATCTAGTCAGAATATTGTTACTTACAGCCCTGCTTATACTATTGTTCCCACTTATGAATGCTTTAACCGTTGTACATACTGTAATTTCCGCAGCGAACCGGCCAAAAGTCCTTGGTTGACTCTGGAGGCAGCTCAAGAAATTTTGTCACAACTAAAAAATGAAAACGTCTGTGAAATACTCATCCTCAGTGGTGAGGTACATCCTGATTCAGCAAGGCGTGAACCCTGGTTTGAGCGCATTTATGATTTGTGTTTATTGGCACTAGAAATGGGATTTTTACCCCATACCAATGTCGGTCCATTGAGTTGGACTGAAATGGAAAAACTCAAAAGTGTTAATGTTTCCATGGGGTTAATGCTAGAACAGTTGACACCAAAACTATTAAATACAGTTCATCGTCACGCGCCGAGTAAATTGCCAGAAGTGCGATCGCAACAGTTACAATGGGCAGGAGAGCTAAAAATCCCCTTTACAACGGGTTTACTTTTAGGAATAGGAGAAACTGAGTCAGACTGGTGGGAAACTTTAGTAGCTATTTCTGAGTCACATAAACTTTACCATCACATTCAAGAGGTGATTCTTCAACCCCACAGTCCCGGAACAGTCCAAACTTTGGACACACCACCATTTAACCCCCATAAATTACCAGAAGTCATCGCCAAAGCGCGGGAAATTTTACCAGCAGACATTACAATTCAAATTCCCCCTAATTTAGTTAAAGATGAAAATTGGTTACTTGCTTGTCTAGCCGCAGGGGCTAGGGATTTAGGGGGAATAAGTCCCAAGGATGAAGTTAATCCTGATTATCCTCATTTACAAGAGCAAGAACTTAGGAATATTTTAGAGCCTGGTGGCTGGGAATTAGTACCGCGCTTACCAGTGTATCCCCAGTTTGATGATTGGTTGGATGCAGGTTTACTACAAAAGGTAAAACAATGGCGGAGAATATAGAATATATATATAAACTTCCACAAGTTCAGTAACCTGCTCCAATTCAGCAACGTCAAAAAAATATGCACCTTTTTATGTAACTTTTGCGGATTCTCTCGAATAACATGGTAAAAGTGACATGAAAAATATGCTAAATAATTTAATGTATTTACTCTGTCAACCAATATGTCGACTAGTACATCCTCTCATACGTCTTTCTCCCTAAAGTCAATAGGTGTAATCTGTATACTGTCGTTTTTTCTAGGGTGGCTATTTTTATTATTCCCTTTGGAAATTACAGATAAACTCTGGCAAATTAACCTGTGTAGGAGTCTTGTAGAGCAGGGTTTTTTACCATTGCTTGGTCTGGGAGCAATTCTAACTGCATTCTATGTTGGTAGAACTCATGAAAGTAGTGATCCCTCGTCTCCTAGTCTAAAGTTGCCAATTTTTATACTTTCTAGTTTGTTGGGACTGATGTTTTTGTTGATTTTTCCCTTGTACCTGGTTAACGTCAATCAAATCAAGGAACAGGGGTTAACACGGATTAACCAAGAAGCAGAACAGTTAGAAAACCAAGTTAAAAGTCAATTAGCACAAATACAAAATCAACTTGGTAATGATCAGGTAAAAGCATCTGTAGAGAAACAACGTGCCGCATTAAAAGAGCAACTCAGGACTCAGCTAAATGAACTGGTTAAAGATGAGCAAAAGTATACTCAGGCACTTAATAACAGCCAATTACCCACGGCGCAGAAGGATTTACTGAAAAAGTATAAAGCAAATCCCCAAGCTCTGGATAATTTTATTGCCCAGCAAACAGACCCTCAACAACTAGCAAACCAGAGAATAGACCAAATTAACAGTCAAAAAGAACAACAGTTGCAAAAAACCCAAGCAGATGCCTGGAAAGAATTGCGAACTGGTATTAATAGTTTATTGTTGTCAATTGGTTACACTGTCATCGGGTGGAGAGGATTAAGAGGTACGGGTGTTTCCAAAAGTAGTTCCAGACGCAGCAAATCAGCCTCATAAATAACTAACAAATAAATTGTAGCAAGATGTAACTCTGGTTAGTGTCCTATCTACACGCTGTTTGGTACAATATCTGGGTTGTTTAATCTCATGATTTTTATCTTTGAGTCAGTCAATAGAAACTATCAACCTCGATACATTAGCCCAAGAACTAGCAACTATCCAGCAAACAGGTTCTAAGCGGATAGCTTTGCTAGGTTCTCGTCATGTGCCAATTACCCATCAGAAGCTCATTGAAATGATGGCTTATGCCCTAATTCTATCGGGCAACCGGATCATTACTTCTGGTGCTACAGGCACAAACTCTGCGGCCATCCGGGGCGCAACAAAGGCTGACCCCAACTTACTCACGGTCATTTTACCCCAGAGTTTGGAACGTCAACCCCAAGAATCACGCCAGCAGCTAGAAGAGGTCATGCACCTGGTGGAAAACCCCAGCAATGATAACCTGTCTCTGGCTGAAGCGAGTTACTTATGTAATAAGGAAATTGTCTCTCGTTGTCAACAATTAATTTGCTTTGCATTTCACGATAGTCGTACTCTCTTACAAACCTGTAGTGATGCAGAAGAACAACGAAAAGTAGTAACACTTTTCTACTTTGACTAGGGTGAATCCTAACGCAAAGCTAATGATAGAGATGGTAAATTATCATTGGGTAATGGGTAATAACTTGACTAAATTACCCTTTATCCATTGATAATCAATGATCAAGGACAAACCAATTACCCTGTTAAATTAATTTCATGTCTCTATCTCAATTACCAGTACCTGCTATCTTTTTATCCTCTATTGTCGTCGCGGCTGTTCTCATTTATGTACCCTATTTATTAGTAGCTTTTGCTAGAGTCCAGATAGGATATGATCTTTCTGCTCCCCGCGCCATGTTTGACAAGCTACCACCCTATGCCCAACGGGCAACATGGGCCCATGAAAACTCTTTTGAAGGATTTATGGTTTTTGCAGCGGCAGCTTTAATGGCTTATGTTACTGGGGTAAATTCTCCCCTTGGGGGGAATGCAGCGATCATCTTTATCATTGCTCGTTTGCTATACTCTATTTTCTATATTGCCAATATACCTTTGTTGAGATCACTCATGTTTGGTATTGCTTCTTTTAGTTCTGGAACTCTGTTTTACCTCAGTCTCATGCAAATTAAATAATTAGGTAAAAGGGAATAAGGAAAATATTTATTTTTAATCTTCCCTGTTCCCTGTTCCCTGTTTCCTGTTTCCTCTTCCCCATTACCAATTACCAATTTTATTTATGGCCTCTACTTTTTCCTTTGATATCGTCAGTGACTTTGATAGACAAGAATTAGTTAATACTATTGATCAAGTCATCAGAGATGTTAAAAGCCGTTATGATCTTAAAGACACTCAAACCACAGTTGAATTAAGCGAAGAAAAAATTACTATTGGTACTGACAGTGACTTTACTTTAGAATCTGTCCATACCATTCTGCGGGAAAAAGCCGCCAAGCGTAATCTTTCCCAAAAAATCTTTGAATTTGGTAAAATTGAATCTGCCAGCGGCAACCGTGTTAGGCAAGAAATTACTTTGAAAAAAGGTATCAGCCAAGAAATTGCTAAACAAATTTCCAAGTTGATTCGAGACGAAATTAAGAAGGTTCAAGCATCGATTCAAGGTGACGCTGTGCGGGTGACAGCTAAATCAAAAGATGATTTACAACTTGTTATTCAACGTCTTAAACAAGAGGACTTCCCTGTTGCCTTACAATTTACAAATTATCGTTAGAAAATACGGCAGTTTCCGATATTATGAGGTACAGATTTTAATGATAAAAATCTTGTGGTAAAAATCTTGTGGTGAAAATTTTGTGGTGAAAATATTGTGGTGCGGGCATCTTGCCCGCTAAAATTGTACCTCACCCTTATGATAATCCCCTATATAATTAACAATTGATAATTATCAATTATTAATTATTAATTAATTACTTCCGTCCACCAATGCTTTTTTGAAATGCGGGGCGTTCAGACATAGACTGAATATAATTCACAATGGCTGGGTAAGCACTCAAATCTAACTTGAGCATAATCGGAATATAAGAAAGAATTGATCCCACAGCCACATCTGCAACGGTAAAATCATTACCCAGCAAAAAAGGCTGTTTTTCCAAAATTTCATTCAAAGGAGTTAATAATCGTGGCATTTCTCGCTGACGATTGGCTTCTATGAAAATACCTGTTCCTAAACTGGAATTGGCAAATAATACCCACTGGGTAAAGATAGCTTTCTCCTCTAATGAAAAAGCGGTTTTACCGTATTTATCCGCCAAATAAAGTAAAATAGCCCCTGATTCCCAAAGCTGAAAATCACCATCAACGATAGCGGGGACTTTACCCATAGGGTTAATTTTCAAGAAATCAGGCTGGAGATGTTCTCCTGCTTGCATATCGAGCAGAACGAACTCATAAGGAACTTCCAGTTCTTCTAAATACCACTGGATAATTGCAGCCCGACTACGACTACCACCATAAAGTTTCAACATAGTTATCTGAAATTAAAGAACTTTGTGAGTGTGGGAATGTTGTTTGATGTTATCTTCTTTAGTAACCACTCTGGCTGCATTCAGTACCCGTTTGCGCTCTGTGGAATAATTCAAATCCGTTTTAGTTGTTCCCAGAGGAATCAGATTTTGGGAGGCTTCACGGCGCTTGTAGGTACGAGCCGCAGAAAATAACCTCAATGCAAATTCATCACCAAATTGCGCTGATTCTGGGAAGCCTTCTGGCAATAGCATTTTATCACCATCTAACACAGATCCTAAATTCGTTGCATAAGCCAGCCTGTAAGAGGTGGGAATGTTTTTCCATAGGGCTTCTAATGCTGCGGAAGGAATGGGTTCTATCACTTCAATTTGATGCACTTCCCCATCTTCTTTATAGAAGCACGTAGCTAAACCAAGAACAATATAGTCATCAGTATTGAGATCGGTAGCATCAGCATAAGAAATTGTTGTTGTCATGGGAAATGTCTCTTCTAAAATTGGTAAGTAGGTTGGCGTTAAAAATTGTCGTTATGACAAGGGAACTCTTTACTCTTAACTGGGAAGAGGTTTTGGGCAACTTTACTTTTCGTTACTTATGTCGTTTTTTTTCCATTCACCTACTTAGTTAATTGGTTGTCATTAATAAAATCTTACTTATTCTGTCTTAATTAAGGAACGCAAACTCTTACTTCTGGCTTTTTGTCTGTCATCTTGAAAATTTACACTTCAATTCTTCAGATTTTTACTGATTCTGGAATTGAACTTGGGTATGAAGTATACATTATTAGATTTATGGCTGATATGGTTTGAGGATGTAGAATCTACGTCCTTCAACAATCCTAGAGCCATCACGACCGGAAAACTATAACTTCATTTGACAAACCGAGTAAATCAAATAGGGAAGATAATGAGTAAGCAATCTTTTTTAAATTCTGGTATCCCAAACAGTCTAGTATGCTTTTTTAGTACAAACAATCCTTGTCATCAATGTGCGCCGTTACCGGATGGTAATGAACCAATGTTGGAACAACGCTATTTACGCTCTTGTGCTTTGAAATTAGCACAACAAGGAGATTATACCAAAGCGATCGCTCTTTTAAGTCATCTCATTGACAACCATCCTGAAAATGCTGTTGATTACAATAACCGAGGTCTGATTTATTTTCAAAGTGGTGACGGAGACAAAGCTCTCTGTGATTATAACAAAGCCCTAGACTTAAATTCTAAATTAGCTAGTGCCTACAATAATAGAGCTAATTATTACGCCGCTTCTGGTCAATTAATGGACGCATTAGCTGATTATGAACAAGCATTGGATTTAAATCCTCATCATGTTCGGGCTTGGATTAATCGCAGCATTACTTTACGGGATTTGGGTGAATATGCAGAAGCCATTGAGAATTTAGAAACTGCTCTACTTTTTGGTCAACTCAAAGGACACATTTGGGCTGAACGCGGACGTACTTATCATCTCTGGGGTGATTGGAATTGTGCGATCGCTGATTACCGTCGCGCATTAGCAGAATTGCCATCTTTAAAGAATCAAGCTGGTTTCAGTTATAGTTTACGGTTACAAATCGAAAACTGGTTAAACGAGTTGCTATTTTTTGAAGAATAAGAAGAATAAGAAGACTAATTTGGTAAATTTGGTAGATAGCTAAATTCAGTAGTCAGGATTTTGGAAGTCATTTGTGAAACCATCTGGAAAATTTGAATTTTCTCACTAAATCAAAACTTATACCCTTGATAGTCACCCTAATAACCATGATGATTAATATATTTTCTGCACTTTTATGGAACTGAATCAGATTGTTCCGTGACAGTCTGATCTTGATTCATCAAGATAACTGGACGCTGATTTGCTGTAAATCGGTATGATTTTTGCTGCATAATACTCTGAGCTTGTCCAGGATCAAAATTGCGACTAAATTCCGTCTGCAAATTCTGGACACGCCCTTCCATGACTTTAACTTCGGTACGTATTTCCCGCAGCTTGTCCTGTTGTAACCAATGGTAAGGTAACAATTGTACTAGAGCAGAAACCGCTGCTGCCCCAATAACTGTATTAACTGCTACTTTAGCTGTAGTTTCCAGTGCCATTACCTGGTAAGCGCGTTGGCGTAAATATCGTTTAGGTCGTGGTACATTTCGCCGTTGTTCTACTGGCTGTATAGGAGGTCTAAATGGTTGAAACGCATTCATGATAGTAAGAAAAGGCTTGCATGATTTACGGCAACTACCGTCAAAAGCAAACAGGTGCTAATTGCGGTTTAGTTTAGCTGTTATATTACTTCATTTTTCGTAAATTTAAACAAATATGAAGATGAAAAAATATTACCAAGTAAATTACAGGTAAATTAATTAAGGTGCAATTTCCAAAATCCTCCTAGCCCAGAGCCATGAGTGTTTGGAAACTACACCTTACCATACTAGAGTTGATAACCGGGAACAGAATTACATGACTCGGGTACTATTTGTATAGTTCTGTAGCTAAACGCCAAGCTAAAATTCCTGGAATTAGTGCTACAGCCAAAGCAATGTAAACTTGAGTATCTGAGATAGGCATGATAGAAATCCTCCTAAGTTGAACTTAATTTTCAAGACTCTGCTTACTACTTTTGACTGTTTTACCAAAATTAGGAAACATCTTGTTACAAGATGCAACAAAAACCGTAATTAGTCAGTGGTCATTGGTGAGCAAAAAATCATCTTTCCGTTTCAAACCCCAACTCCCCTACTCCCTCATGACTTTATCCCTGGGTATTGACTTTGGCACTTCCGGCGCGCGAGGTGTGGTAATTGATCAACAAGGTCGTATTGTATCCGCCATGCGCCATCATTGGCACGTTGGGACTATTGATTGGGTAAAATGCTGGACTGAGGCTTTATGGAGTCTATTAGGGCAAATTCCGCAGGTTTTCAGGCAGGAAATCGGGACTATTGCCATTAATGGCACTTCTTCCACTATTTTGCTGACTGATGACAGTGGAAAGCCAGTGGACGCGCCCCTATTGTACAACGACGGTCGGGGAGCTATGGCTTTAGAACGGTTGAGCCAAATTGCACCAGCCAATCATACCGTGTTAAGTGCTACATCAAGTCTAGCGAAACTCCTATGGATGCAAGAATTACCTTCTTTTATAAATGCTAGATATTTACTGCATCAAGCCGATTGGTTGGGTTTTCTGCTGCATGGAAGGTTAGGTATTAGCGACTACCACAACGCTTTAAAACTGGGTTATGATGTGGAAAAATTGCAATATCCAGAATGGCTAGAACGGCTACAAATTCCCCTCAATTTACCCCAAGTCTTCCCACCAGGAATACCCATTGGTGAATTACTTCCACATATAGCCGCTGAATTTGGCTTTAAAGCCCATTGTTTGGTGGTTGCAGGTACGACAGACAGTATTGCGGCTTTTCTAGCCAGTGGAGCTAAATTTCCGGGGGAAGCAGTAACTTCCCTAGGGTCAACTTTGGTATTGAAACTTCTAAGCCGCCATAGAATTGAAAATGCGCGATATGGAATTTATAGCCATCGTTTAGGTGATTTGTGGTTAACTGGAGGTGCTTCTAATACGGGTGGTGCTGTGTTAAAACATTTTTTTAGCGATCTAGAGTTAGTCCAGTTAAGTGCCGACATTGATCCAACTCAAGCCAGTGTGTTAGATTATTATCCATTGTTGAAACCAGGCGATCGCTTTCCGATTAATGATCCCCAATTATTACCAAAACTAGAACCACGTCCAGATCAAAATCAGGAATTTCTGCATGGTTTATTAGAAGGTATGGCTAGAATAGAAACTAAAGGATATGAACTTTTACAAAATCTCGGTGCAGACCCTTTAACTCATATTTATACAGCCGGTGGTGGTGCTGCAAATTCTACTTGGACTGCTATTCGTCAACGTTATTTAAAAGTACCTATTGTTTTATCAAAAAATACGGAAGCAGCCTATGGAACGGCACTTTTGGCAATGGGAAAAATTAATTTGGAACGAACCACAGAGGACACAGAGAACACGGAGGAATGAGGGTAAAAGATTATTTATTTGTAAGTTTTTGTAAGTTTTCATTTAAGTTGTCAAGTTCAGTTTAATTCAGCATTGAATTATTAATTTATATGGTTATGAACTTCATTTGTCGGTTGTCATTACTCTTACCTATTACCTTTTGCTTATTACCTATTGCCTGTAATTTAGGTGTAACTGAAAATGCTACATTTGCAAATGCTCAAAGTTTAGAAGGGTTGCAGTTAAGCCAAAATCAAAATATTTTACCTAAATCTATCTCTCAAGCTGTTCTCAGGGATGCTTCTAAACGTTCTGGGATAAAAGTTTCTGATTTGCAAATTACTCAAGTTACATCTACTATTTTTAGTAATCCCTGTATTTTTAAATTTGGAGAAGTTTGTACCAGGGAATATAATCCTATCCCCGGTTGGACTATAACTGTAAGGTTACAAGAACAATCTTGGATCTATCATGTCAATAAATCTAATTCACAAATTCTCTTAGATCCAAAAATCACTACTCACAAATTATCGAAAAAAATCGCTAATACGGTTTTGAGTGATGCTTCTAAACGTTCTGGTTTAGCAGTAAATTACCTGAAAATTACTCAGTCAACTCAGAAAACTTTTAGTAATTCCTGTGTTTTTAATTTCGGTGAAGTTTGCGCTCAAATTTTTGATCCCATTCCAGGTTGGGAAGTAATTGTTAAAGTTAAAAGCCAATTCTGGAGCTATCATGTAGATAATACTGGTACACGCATGATTTTAGATCCTCAAATTACTAAAATTTAAGCATTAAACACATTAGTCAATGTATAAGTTATTTGTATGGGACTTTGACAAAAAAGAACTTTCTCAATAAAGGGGGGTTCATTCTCATGATTATTGAGAATTTTATCAATAATTTCACGAGTTTCGGTAATTTCA
>NZ_JACJPZ010000086.1:0-9857 GCF_014696335.1 Dolichospermum sp. FACHB-1250 | reverse complement strand
GATTTACTGTTTCTCAAATGCCTTTTTTCACTTTATATGTTTGTTTTGATGCTCTCTTTAATTTTTTCTCTACGTAATTTACCTCTGTGACAGTTTGGGGTGCGGAATGTGGGATCTAATAAGATATCATCGCGGTTTTCTGCCATTTCTATAAATGCTTTTTCCCAACCCTTTCTGACTTGTTCAATTGGGCGAATAATGAGATGATTTCCTTGAACTTCTATTTCTACTTCTGAGTTAATTCCGCTTTGTTCTAATAGGGTTTTGGGGATGCGTAACCCTTGGGAGTTACCAATTTTGACTATTCGGGTTTTGATTGCTGTACCCATTTTATGTTTTTGGGGATAGGGTGGTGTTTACATTGTAATTACATAAATAAAAATAGTCAAGTAGAAAGCCGCAAGTAATGATGTAAACTTAGGATAGGGCTTAATATTTTTTGTATACAGCCACGCCACGCAAGAAATTCAAGGGATTTTATGCCTGTTAACTATTGATTCGCTTCTTCCAGAAAAAATCAAAACATGGTATTGCTACATCTAAGCAAGACATTGACTTAATTGAAGCAAGACTTGAAAGAGAAAAACAGCATTATAAACAAGTTTATCAGTAAGAGAAAAGGAAATAATCATGACAGAACATATTGAAATAAAACCCAGTAGCGGTAACGTATTTACTGACTTAGGTTTACCCAACCCAGATGAAATACTAGTAAAAGCAGAACTAGCACGAAAAATCAGTAATGCTATCATTGCACGTCATATTACACAAGCAGAAGCGGCTGAATTATTAGGAATTGATCAACCAAAAGTTTCTGCTTTAATGAGAGGAAGACTTACAGGTTTTTCTCTAGAAAGAATGTTTAGATTTCTCAATACTTTGGGAATTGATGTAGAAATTACAGTCAAAGCTAAATCTAGAGATGATGCACGGATAATAGTAGTTTAATTTGTGCTTGTGAAAAGGTTGACTTTGATGAATGGTAGATATTTACTCGATCTCAAACTCTCATTCCTCTGTGATCTCTGTGATCTGGCGTGGTTCGTTTTTAGTAACTTGTGCGTAAGTCCTAAAGATAAAAAGAAATAATCATGACAGAAAATATTGATATAAAAGCCAGTTGTAGCAAGGTATTTATAGTATTGCTAAAACCAGCCTTTTTATTGAATATTAGTACAGTGTCTAGAATGATACCTATTGCCTTTAAGTTAGTTCAATTTGCGAATCATCACCAATTAAAAAACGTAATGCTTTAGGACGACGGGGGGCTATACTTAATTGGGCGCGTTGTCCAATTAAACTATCAATAATCCGCTGTTGAATACCCGTAATTTTAGCACCTTCTAAAACTACACTATGTTCTAAATCCGTTTCTATCAGGGTTGAATTATCCGCAATGCTACTATAAGGACCGATAAAACAGTTTTCTAAATAACAATTATTCCCAATTATCACAGGTCCACGAATTGTACAGTTGATAATTTTAGATTTAGCACCAATTTCTACTCTACCAATAATCTGAGTTTTACTATCAATGTCGCCTAAAATTGATTTTGTTAAATAGGTATCAAGAATTAGCCTGTTAGCTTCTAATAAATCATCTTTTTTCCCTGTATCTAACCACCAACCATCAAGATTATAAGCTAAAACTTCTTTTTTTTGATCTATTAAACATTGAATAGCGTCCGTAATTTCTAATTCTCCCCTCGCTGAAGGTTTAATTTGAGAAATTGCATCATGGATAGTCGCCAAAAAGAAATAAACTCCTACCAATGCTAAATTTGACGGGGGAACTTTTGGCTTTTCAATTAATTGTAATACCTTACCTTTTTCATCTACCTTCGCTACACCAAAGGCGCTAGGATTTGGGACTTTACGCAACAGAATTAAAGCATCTGGTTCTTGTTGGCTAAATTTATGCAAAAATGAACTTAAGTCCCCTTGTTGAATTAAGTTATCTCCCAAATACATCATAAATGGAGAATCTTTTAAAAAAGGACGCGCCACCTGGACAGCGTGGGCTAAACCGGCTGGTTGTTCTTGCAAAATATAGGTAATATTCACACCGAATTTTTCCCCATTTCCGGTTTTATTTTTGACTTCTTCTCCTGTTTCTGGACTGATAATAATAGCAATATCCGTAATTCCCGCCCCAGCCATTTCTTCAATTCCGTACCATAAAATTGGTTTATTAGCAACGGGGACAAGTTGTTTTGCTCCGGTATAAGTTAAGGGGCGTAATCTTGTGCCTTTTCCACCGGATAAAATTAGTGCTTTCATAGAGATTTTCCTTGTAATTCTTTTAACATTAATCTTAGTCTTTGTCGCCAATGGGGAGGATAAGTTGCCAATATTCTAGATATCTTATCACAAGCTAAAATGGAGTAAGCGGGACGTTTTGCGGGTGTGGGATATTCGGGAGTGGTAATAGGAATGATCTTTTCAATTTTCAGGGAAAAGCCCATTTTTTCAGCTTCTTCAAAAATAGCTATAGCAAAGTCATACCAACTCGCAACACCACTATTTGTATAGTGATAAATTCCAGTAATTTCTGATGTTAATTGGGGGATAATTTGGGATATTGTCAATGCTATATCTTGAGACCAAGTAGGAGTACCAATTTGATCTGCAACTACCCTAATTTCGGGTTTTTCTTTACCAAGTCGTAACATCGTTTTCACAAAATTACTTTTTCCATAAGTCCCATAAACCCAAGCTGTACGGATAATTATATGATGATGGGGACAAGTTTTTTGAATTGCTATTTCTCCGGCTAATTTTGTCTTTCCATAGACACTTAATGGATTAGGAATATCAGTTTCTTGATAGGGATAATTGTGATTACCGTTAAATACGTAATCTGTGGAAAGATGAATTAAGAAACTTCCTAGTTTTTGGCTTTCTTCGGCGATAATTTGCGGGGCTATAGCATTGACAGTATTAGCTATTTCTGGTTCGCTTTCGGCTTTGTCTACGGCTGTATAAGCAGCAGCGTTGATAATTATTTCCGGGTGGGTTTCTTTGATAATTTGACGGAGGTTCTCAGGTTGATTTAAGTCTATTTGCGGACGTGCATAAGCAATAACTTTATAGTTGGTAGAGTTGGATGAAAGGGTATTTTTTAGTTCTGTACCCACTTGTCCGTTACTACCTATTAGTAATATTGATTTATTCATAAACTTCCGCTTTTTTAAAAGTTGGAGCATTACTATCTTTAGCTGATAAAATTGGAGGTGTTTTCAGAGGCCAAACTATAGCTAAATCTGCATCATTCCAAATGATAGCGCGATCGCTTCCCGGTGCATAATAATCTGTAGTTTTGTATATCACCTCTGCCATTTCTGAAAGTACGAGAAAGCCATGAGCAAAACCTGCTGGTATCCACATTTGGAGTTTATTTTCGGTGCTGAGTTCGTAACCTACCCATTGTCCAAATGTGGGAGATTTTTTTCTAATATCCACAGCCACATCAAAGATTTTACCAGCAATAACGCGAACTAATTTACCTTGGGGCTGGATAATTTGATAATGTAATCCTCGCAACACATTTTCTTCCGATTTTGAGTGATTATCTTGAACAAATTTGGCTGTAATTCCCAGTTTTTCTGTGAATATTTTTTCGTTATAGGCTTCCAAAAAAAAGCCCCTTGAGTCTTGGAAGATTGGCGTTTCAATCAAGATAATCTCTGGTATCTCCGTAGCAATAGTTTTCATGGTTTTTAATTTTACTAGTTCGCTAATTAATAAATAAGTATTATTTTTTTAGGACTTAGCCAACTGCTATAATGTTCTAACTTGTAGTCAGAACTTTAGTCCTATTTTTTCTCAAAACTATTAAATAATAGCACAAAATGTTAATTTCACAATCAAAGTTTAACAGCTACAACCTGATTATTTGCATCTTTGCGCCTTTCGGTGATACATATTCATATATTTAATCAGCAAGGCCAAATTTTGATTTATCCTTTCTTGTTATTTCCATAAATATGCAATAATTGATATATCTGTATTCTTCAAGAGAATTTTCATCAAAATCATCTATTGATCATAACTGTAAACAATGCAAGTAGAATCACAAGTGTCTCATATTGATAATAATATTTTTACTGATTTCGGTGGTGTGATGATTCCCCAAGCACCTGCTGGATTTAAATCGGGTTTTATCGGTATTATCGGTCGTCCTAATGTCGGTAAATCCACTTTAATGAATGAATTGGTTGGGCAAAAAATAGCCATTACTTCCCCCATAGCCCAAACTACTCGCAATCGTTTAAGAGGTATTTTAACTACAGAAACCGCCCAGTTGATCTTCGTGGATACACCGGGTATTCATAAACCACATCATCAATTAGGGGAAGTGCTGGTAAAAAATGCGAAAATTGCCATTGAGTCAGTAGATGTTGTATTATTTGTAGTTGATGGTACGGTTGCCTGTGGTGCGGGCGATCGCTATGTTGCTGAATTATTAACTCATAGTCAAACACCCGTAATTTTAGGAATTAATAAAATTGATCAACAACCGGAAGATGCTCAAAAAATAAATGAAAGTTATATTCAATTAGCCAATACTTATCAATGGGAAACTGCGAAATTTTCTGCTAAAACTGGCGCGGAATTATTACAACTGCAAGATTTATTAATTAGTCACCTCGAACCAGGACCATTTTATTATCCCCCGGATTTGGTTACAGACCAGCCAGAACGGTTTATTATGGGTGAATTGATTAGAGAACAGATATTATTACTAACTCGTCAAGAAGTTCCCCATTCCGTAGCCATAGCCATTGATTTAGTCGAAGAAACCCCAAAAATTACCCGCGTTCTTGCCACCATCCATGTTGAGAGAGATTCGCAAAAAGGTATTCTTATTGGTAAAGGGGGAACAATGCTTAAATCTGTTGGTAGTGCAGCTAGAGAACAAATTCAAAAGCTAATTGCGGGGAAAGTTTATCTAGAATTATTTGTCAAAGTACAACCCAAATGGCGACATTCACGGGTGCGGTTAGCAGAACTAGGTTATCGTGTCGAGGAATAAGTGATAAACTGGTTATGGTAAAAGTCAGCACCAAGGCAGTTATGATTAAATCTTGGATGATAATTGGCATTATAGCATTCTTAGTAGGTTTTGCTGGTAACTGGATGACACCCAACCAGAGTCAGTGGTTTAGACAATTACAAAGACCTCGATGGTTAACATTTGAATCAGCAATTCCCCTGATTTGGACAGTAATATTTATTTGCGGTGCTTGGTCAGCTTACATCATTTGGGAACACAGCCCAAATAGCTATACAACACGCTTGATGATGGTTTTATACCTACTCCTAGAAATATTTACCATAGCTTACACCCCTGTAATGTTACATTTTCGCAGTCTCATAGTTGGGACAATTATCGGTGGTACAGGATTGCTGATTTGTTTGTTAATCACATTAGCAGTTCTACCAGTATCCATTTGGTCGGCGTTACTATTATTACCTTATTTACTGTGGAGTCCTATAGGTACATACACCACATGGGAAATGAGTCGTCTTAATCCTCAAGATGCTTAAAGCCGGAAAGTTGAAAGTCTTGATGATGTTTGACTTTCAACTTTTTATTTTTTATCATAGGTTTTATCTCTTTGTTCCTTTGCGTCTTTGCTCCTTTGTATCTTGGCGCGAAAAAATCCCATATTATAAAACAGAAGATTTATTTTCTGTTGTTTGAATGAAAGATTGAAAATCTTCATTCGGTGTCCATTGAACTGCACCATCTTTACCAGTAAAAAAAATCTTCGTTTGTCCTTTACTTAAAGAAGATAATGTTTTACTATCTAAATTATTAGTAGGAGAGATGGCTATTTGCGGTTTAAGTGCTAAAATTAGATCTTGTAAAGATTCTGATGGACACCATAAAACCTGGGGAGAAGACAAATCTCCGCTTTTAATTAGTTCTTGAATTTGTTGGGATTTAATATTACCGACCAATAACCAGTTTTGATTAAAAATTTGTAATTTTAAAATTGGTATTTGCTCATTAATTAATTGTGCGATAATTGTCGAATTATTTATCGGTTGACCAACTGCTAAACCTTGATAGATTCCTTGCTCTTCTTGGAGTTGCTGTTGCAGTAATTGAGTGGCAATATTGTCCTCTAAATTGGGAGTATATTCATAGAAATTTTTAATTGGTATATCTTGCATAATTTCCAACCAAGGATCATAACTATGACCAGGGAACTTACTAGCGACAGCCAAATTAACTTGATTTATCCCTTGCTGTCTTAAAAATGGGAGAATTGTAAATCTACCCGTACCTTCATTTCCCCCATTAACTATCGCAATATTTCCTCGATCTTGAATTACTAAAACAGGTTCAGTCCTGGTTTCTAATAAAGTAATTCTTAGCAAATTATCATGAGAATACCACAGGGGAAAAAGCACCAAACCGACCACAATAAAACCTGCAAACCACCAGCGTTTCTGCCACCATTTTACTAACAAAGGTAAAATAATTAAAAGATAGATAATCAACATTTGCCAAATTGATATACTACCAACAGGTATCTGACTTCCTGGTAAATGATCAAAAAATTCCGCCAGTTGAATTAACCAATGGGTAGGATAATATAAAAAACCCGCTAAAATACTTCCTAAATCTGGTAAAATTAAACCTACTAAACCGCTAATCATTCCCCCAAGACTAATGATAGAAATAAATGGTGTCGTCAGAATATTAAGAGGCACACTATAAACTACAATTACACAAGCAAATTCTAGCAATCGGGGTAAAGTCCAAATTGTTGCTGCTAAAGATGCAGAAATTAAAGAACTAATTGTTGGTGGTAGCCAATCTAAACGTTTATCTATTGCTGGTGCGGTGACAATTAATCCTAACGTAGCTAAAAAACTCAATTGAAAACCTAAATTCCAAATCCACAAAGGATTAAATAATAATAATAATGTTGCTGCTATCAACAAAGATCCCAACTGCTTCACACCTTTTTCTAAAGCCAAACCGAGCAAAGCCGCAAAGCCCATAATTACGGCTCTTAATACCGCAGGTTCAAAACCGGCTAAAAACAAAAAACCAGTTAATCCCAAGCCACCCAGAGTGATCTGGGCAGCTTTATTTGTACCTTTAGTTAGCTGTAAAATTACACCCAAAATTAAAGAAGTTTGAAAACCAGAAGCAGCCAAAGCATGAGCCAAACCAGTCCTTACAAATAAATCACGGATATCATAGGGTAAATCAACAGCCTTAGCGCCTAAAACCATGGAACTGACAAGAGGACCTTCAGGAACACCTAATAAACGAGCTTGTGATCTCCCGATTTTCCCACGAACTTGCCACCATCCCCAAGGACGCTGATCATCGAGAATATTAATCTGTCTTCCCGCTAAACCCGCAAAAGTCTCCTCCTGTCGCAGATATTTCTGAAAATCAAAACCACCAGGATTTAACGCTGCTGTTGGTTTATACAAAAATCCTGTCACCGCAATTTCTTGTCCAGGATATAAACCAGTAGACTGAAGTATCGGTACAGTCACGTATAACCTACCTGTTACCTCCCTGGGATTCCCCCCAGAAGCTTGATTATTCTGTACCTCATCTAACTGAGTCGCTGCTAACCAAAATTGTCCCCTTTGACTGCGAGTTAAGCGAGGATTACTATCCACCAACCCTCGCACAATCACTGACTGTTCAAGATTACTTTTATCACTAGCCACAAAGCGACTAATATCTTTTATTCCCGGTTGAGGTAATCGCAAATTAAAATAAAAAGTAGCCAACAAACCCACCACACCAGCTATTAACCACAGACTAGGATGGGGAATATTTGTCCAGTTATTAGCAACCAGCTTTGTTTTGTCAGCAGTCCCATCTCTTTTGAGAGCAAATTTCCTTAAATTAACATATATTCGGCGAAATAACACTGCCCCAACCACACCCAAAAATAAAATCCAGACACCACCCCAGGGAATTGCGGTAAATAGCAAACCCAAAATATAACTAAGACAGATAATTATTCCACTCGTTTGCATCATAAATCACAATAAATGCCAAAGCACCCAGTAGATTAAAATTTAATTTGCTTTTTACACAAATAATTTATCTTTGGTAACTTTGGCAATCAGAAAATTATAAAGAAATACCCAAATTAAACCCTAAAACAGCATGAACAAACATAACCCCTAGTGCTATAGTCCCCAAATAAGCATGAACTACACGCAACCCAGCTTTATCGCCAAAAAATCCACTTAGAGAAATCACACCATTAATTAACAACAGTATTAACACCAGCGAACCAGTCCAAAAATGAGGACTTGCAAACAGCGGTTTTTGCTGCATCACTAACGACAAAACTCCGCCAATATACCCACCAGCTAAAAATAAAAACAACCAGGGAGCTAATTGACGATGAGCATTACGGCTTTGAATAGCTGCATCCTTATCCTTCCCCTCCAGCAACTTACCACGCCAACCCATCACCCCCACAAAAGTCCCCACCACAAAAATCACAATTCCCATCATTACTGGATGTCCCCAATGTACAATCGGTTCAGGAACACCCAGAGAACGAAACCAACTCGCAATTGGTTCTAAAACTGCACTGATATTTACCATCTTACACACCACTGTTTTAACATTAACTTCCGTATCCCCCTTGCGGGGGGGAATTGAAAAATTTGGACTTGCTGAATTGAGGTATGAATTCTCTGGCTTTCATTTTTAAAACTCTTACCTTTGCGCCTTTGCGTGAGTTAATTCATGATTCAATTATGCAACGCCAAAAATTTTAGCTTATATTATTCCTAAGCAACGGAAAACCCAACTTTTCCCTTTGTTCAACATATAAATGAGCCACTTTCCTTGCCAAATGCCGAATCCTAGTAATGTAACGAGTTCGTTCCGTCACCGAAATTACCCCTCTAGCATCCAGTAAATTAAAAGCATGAGAACACTTAATCACATAGTCTAAACTAGGTAAAACCAATCCTCGTTCTGTTAATTGAGTAGCTTCCTGCTCATATAAACCAAACAGCGTCAGCAACATTTCAGGATTAGACGCTTCAAAATTATAAGTACACTGTTCAATCTCACCTTGAAGATGAACATCACCATAAGTAATGTTATCAGTCCATTGGATCTTAGTAATAGCCTCCACTTGCTGAAGGTACATCACCAATCGCTCTAAACCATAAGTAATCTCAATGGACACAGGACGACAATCAATGCCTCCACATTGCTGGAAATATGTAAATTGGGTAATTTCCATCCCATCTAACCACACTTCCCAACCAGTACCCCAAGCGCCCACCGTCGCATCCTCCCAATTATCCTCCACAAAGCGAACATCGTGATCTTCAGGACAAATCCCCAAAGCTCGCAAAGAATCAAGATAAATCTCCTGGATATCATCTGGTGACGGCTTAATTAACACTTGATATTGATAATAATGCTGAAAGCGATTCGGATTTTCGCCATAACGACCATCTGTAGGCCGACGACAAGGCTCAACATAGGCGACAGCCCAAGGTTCAGGTCCCAAAGCCCTTAAAAACGTATGGGGATTCTTAGTACCCGCGCCCTTCTCCATATCGTAGGGTTGAGCAATTAAACAGCCACGCTGTCCCCAAAACTCATGCAATATCGCTATTACGGACTGGAAATTCACTATCTACTCTTCCTTTAGTCAACAATTTCTAACCCATTGTGGACTAAACCCAGCACTGTGGGCAGGTTTCAGGGCAATAAAAAATTTTTTTCCAAAAAGATGGAAAAAGTAGTTGACAAACCCAAATAGATTAGATATATTGAATAAGTGCCGAACAGCGAAGCCGAGAGAGGCAACGCCGAACAGCGCACCGAACCT
>NZ_JACJPZ010000085.1:0-10482 GCF_014696335.1 Dolichospermum sp. FACHB-1250 | reverse complement strand
TTCCTCAATATGGGCTGCAACTATTTTTTCTCGGAGATCCACTGAATATGCTTTCATGACAGTATTATCTTTATTATTACTAACTGTACCTCATAACTTCGGAAACTGCTGTATATAAATTGCTGATCATTCTATGGAATTGGTATCATTTCAAAATTTATAAAAAAAATCCCTTGCTTGTACAATGCAAACAAAGGAATGTGCTGTTAAAGTTCGTCAGGTGATCGGAATATTTAATTATTTAGTATTTATTGGATGTATCTTGATTCCTCCATTGGGTAGATAAAAATTGGCGATATCAACATCTTATGGTCTATTTTCAGACTTACCCTGTTTATTATTCTTCTTCGCTGCTGTTACACACTTATAGATAATTTACCAGATATGCACTGGAAATAACTATTATTAATCAAGTTGTGTATAGGTTGAAAAAGTTTCCTGAAAAGCGAACTCATGATACACAGCTAATGTTTCTTGATGTACACGGGCAACATTTAACCATTCTAAGTTTTCTTGCGCCCGATTTTTCCATTCTTGAAGCATATTTGTATTACTCAATAGTTTTATTAATGCTTCAGCCAATTTATGGCTATTCTGAGCCGGAACTAATATTCCCGCTTTCCCATTATCTAACGCCTCTGGAATTCCGTCTACCTCAGTAGCCACAATAGCTACTCCAGCTTCCCTCGCTTCTGAAAGCACCAAAGGACAAGGATCACGGTGGGAAGCTAAGACAAAAATATCACAGGCTAGTAAATAACGTTGTGGTTCGGGACAAAATCCGACAAAATGAATTTGATCACTAACGTCCGTTGCTTGAGCTTGAGCTTCAAATATTTGTTTATCTGGTCCATTTCCTACTAGATATAAATTGACTGTGGGAAAATTTTGAGTAACTTCCTCAAAAGCTGCAATTAACTCAGCAATTCCCTTCCGTTTGTACATTCCCGCTACAGTAACAATCGCAGGACGGTGTAAACTTAAAGGTTGATAATCCGAGATTTTCCTAGTCCGAGGGCTACCCAAAGTTCCATTACAAATTACTCGTAGTTTCTCTTCAGAAATTCCCCGTTTTACCATCGAATTTTTAACGGCTTTACTAACAGCAATTACTCGGTCAGCTAAACCCATTAATACACTACTACGTTGAAATTCATTATGTACTGTAGCCACTAAATTATATCTATTTCCCCACCTCAATGCTCTTGCTAAAACCACACCAGTCATCATGTGAGCATGAACTATATCTGGCTGAAATTCTCCCACAATTTTCCGATAACCTACCGCCGCTTTGATCATATTTATTGGCTGGCGATTTTGGTTTATTGTATAGTGTTTAACCCCAAATTTATTTAATAATTTTTCGTATTCTCCTCCTGCTGAAATTACCGCTACATGATCACCAGCTTGGGATTGTAAACAAGCCAGATCAACAGCTACATTCACAATACCATTACCGATTTCTTGGATATGATTCAATATATGTATAATTCTCATAAATTGAAGAGATTGTATTAAAAACTATTGAAATTTTACAAAAAAACACAAATAATATAGCAATCAGTAGTCAACTTTTAATACCTTTGTCTGATCAGTATTTAAAAATTTTCCGCTGTTTTAATTACTCTGATCACTACTATATTCATAAATTTTAGTCTCTTTGATAAGTTCTGTTTATCATAGCTAATGGCATTTTCTTGTATCTGTACTTTAAGAAACAAATATCTAACATAATTTTACCAGGTAACTTCTTAGGAATTATTAATCAATAATCATCGTTTTTTTCTTAGATCAGTATCTTTTTATAGAAAAATTAAATCATTTTTGATAGCTGGCGTTATGAGGCTACACAAAAAGATTCCCGACTGCTTGGAGAAGTCGGGAATCTAAAATTAATCTAAAATTAAGGTGATAACCGCTCGATTTTCCAATTTCCATTATCTACAAGAGTATATCGCAACCGATCATGTAAGCGGCTGGATCTTCCTTGCCAAAACTCAATTTCCTGGGGAATAACTCGAAACCCTCCCCAATGAGGAGGTCGAGGCACTTCTTGATTTTGATATTGACGCTGAAACTCTATTAATTGTGTCTCTAATACATTTCTGCTGGAAATTACTTCACTTTGATTAGAAGCCCAAGCACCTAAACGGCTAAAGGGTGGACGCACTTCAAAATAGCTATCAGACTGTGCTGAGGAAATTTTCTCGACAGTCCCCACAATTCTGACTTGACGTTCTAGTTCAGCCCACCAAAAAACCAAAGCAGCATGGGGATTTACTGATATTTCTTGTCCTTTTTGACTATTGTAATTAGTGAATAATACAAAACCCCGTTCGTCAATATCCTTGAGTAGTACCATTCTCGCCGAAGGCTTACCATCAGGTGTACAGGTAGCCAAAGTCATGGCATTAGGTTCAGGTAGTTGGGCTGCTACGGACTGGTTAAACCAAATTTTAAATTGTATAAATGGATTCGGGTCAATTTCTTCTTCATTTAAATCTTCTAGGGTGTAATCTTTACGAAGATCAGCAATGCTTTTATCTATCATTTTTATTTTCTCACGATTTAGATTCAGCGTATATTAGTATTGGGGGAAACATTCTATGATCAAAATCAGTACGTTTTTTGGACAATAGGAAATAGGAATTACGCCACCCTGCCCTGCAAGCCCCTGAAGCCCCCTGTTTATACATTAAATCAGATGCGCCGTTTTGCCCCTCTGCAAACTTTGTTAATTTATGGACTCAGTGGACCAATTATTGCTCTCAATATCTGGCTGATGTCTGTATTATTTCATTTTTTTCAAAATCCTCTGACTATCCTCAGTATTTCTGCCATTCTGGCTTTTTTACTGAATTATCCAGTCAAGTTATTTGAAAATATTAGAATTAGACGCACTCAAGCAGTAATTATTGTTTTACTACTTACCTTAACTCTATTTATTGTTTTATGTGTTACTCTTGTACCAATGTTGATTGATCAAACCATTCAACTTTTGAATAAGATTCCAGATTGGTTAGCGACTAGTCAAGCCAATTTCGATCATTTAGAGATGTTAGCGAAGCAAAGACGGTTATCTATAGATTTAAAGCTGGTGACAAATCAAATTAATGCTAATATACAGAACCTAGTTCAGCAAATAGCTTCAGGGGCTGTAGGATTTGCGGGAACGCTATTATCAGGAATACTCAATGTTATATTAGTCATAGTTCTCGCTTTTTATATGTTAATATATGGCGATCGCGTCTGGACTGGACTAATCAATCTTTTACCATCAAATATCGGTATTCCCCTGAGCAAGTCATTACAATTAAATTTCCAGAACTTCTTTCTGAGTCAATTGTTACTAGGGCTATTTATGATCATAGCCCTCACGCCAATTTTCTTATTTTTGAGAGTACCATTTGCCCTCTTATTTGCTATTATTATCGGTATTTCTGGACTTATTCCTGTTGTTGGCGCAACCTTAGGCATTGGTTTAGTCACAATATTGGTATTAATTCAAAATTGGTGGTTAGCATTTCCAGTCGCTACAATGGCAATTATCATGCAACAAATTAAAGATAATCTATTAGCTCCCAAACTCATGGGTAATTTTATCGGACTCAACCCCCTGTGGATTTTTATCGCCATTTTAATGGGATTTGAAATTGCGGGTTTGCTGGGAACACTGGTGGCTGTACCAATTGCTGGAACTATCAAAGGTACTTTCGATGTGATCAAAAACAGTCAGCATAGTGATTTTGTCGCAAATTTTCGGGCTAATTACGGCTCAGAATTTGGGGAAGATGAATAAATTAGTCAGCGGTCAGTGAAACTCTTGTTCTTGAGCAAATTTTAGATTTTAGATGTTAAACGGCATCTAATATTAAACCAAGATTTAAACCAATATTTAAACCAATATTTAAAAAGGTCTGATAAACTAGGTGGTGTAGCTATATTTATACTTACTGGATTCAGAAATAAGCTACTTGGAATAAATCTAAAATCTAAAATCTAAAATCTAAAATCTAAAATCTAAAATCTAAAATCTAAAATTGCGTGACCTCTGATTTCTGGTATATTAAATTTTGAATTGATGGATGCAGTTGAATTATTAGAAACAATTACACACCTGATTTCCCAAGCCGAAAAAGGGGAAATTGACCCTTGGGACGTGCGAGTTATTGAGGTGATTGATCATTACTTGAAATTAATGTCCCCAGAAGCAACTACCAGAGGCTATGAAAATGATTTATCTCAATCTGGACAGGCTTTTTTATCAGCATCAAAGCTTGTATTATTTAAGGCAAATACATTAATGCAACTGTCAACGGTATATAATACTCCAGAAGAAGTTATAGATGATACAATATTAGAAATTGAAGATGGATTGTCATGTCCAGCCCGTCCCTTACAATTAGAGCAACACCTGCGTCGTCGTCCAGCAGCTATGCCACCTCGAAAACGTCGAGTGACACTGCAAGAGTTAATAGACCAGTTGCAAATCATGGCCAGCCAGTTGAAACTGGTAGAAAAATCTGATAAACCTCAGCGAACTAAGCGCCAGTCTAGTGTGCAAACCATGCGGGAAGCCCTAGAGTTAGCCCACCAAGAAAATTTAACGGAGGTCGCGTTAGAGCTAGAACAGGTGTTACATCGTGCTGCTAAAGAGCGAAATTTGGAGGAACAATGTTGGAATCTAGAAGAACTGATAGATTTATGGATACAGACAAAGCAACCAGGGAAAAACGGACATAATCATCAATCAGGACATGGTAGCATGATTAGCGTTTTTTGGGCTTTACTACTGCTCTCGGCTCAATCTAAGGTGGAGTTATTCCAAAAAGAATTTTACCAGGAAATTTCAATTCGTTTACCTAATTAAAGTCCAGGAGCAGGGGGAGCATAAATTTCTATCCCCTAATGACAACTGACAACTGACCAATTACTAAGGAATAAGATTTTATGAAAGCAATGATTCTTGCAGCAGGAAAGGGTACTCGTATCCGTCCTATTACCTATACAATTCCTAAGCCCATGATTCCTATACTGCAAAAGCCAGTAATGGAATTTTTATTGGAATTATTGCGCCAACACGGATTTGATCAAATTATGGTCAATGTCAGCCATTTAGCGGAGGAAATAGAAAGTTATTTCCGTGATGGTCAGCGGTTTGGAGTGCAGATTGCCTATTCTTTTGAAGGTAAAATTGATGATGATGGTAAACTCGTGGGGGAAGCCATTGGTTCGGCTGGGGGTATGCGTCGGATTCAAGACTTCTCACCATTTTTTGATGATACCTTTGTAGTATTGTGTGGTGATGCTTTAATTGACTTAGACTTAACTGCGGCAGTAAAATGGCATAAATCCAAAGGTGCGATCGCTACCATTATCACTAAATCAGTTCCCAAGGAAGAAGTTTCTAGCTATGGTGTGGTAGTTACTGACGACGATAATCGCATTAAAGCCTTCCAAGAAAAACCCCCAATAGAAGAAGCTCTTAGCACTAATATCAATACGGGTATTTATATTTTCGAGCCAGAAGTATTTAAGTATATACCCTCTGGAGTAGAATATGACATTGGTGGCCAGTTATTTCCCCAACTTGTGGCAGATAACGCCCCTTTTTATGCTATTCCCATGGATTTTGAATGGGTAGATATTGGTAAAGTTCCCGATTACTGGCGAGCAATTCGCGGTGTTTTATCGGGGGAAATCAAAAATGTACAAATCCCCGGACATGAAGTCGCTCCCGGTATTTTTACTGGTTTGAATGTATCTGTAAATTGGGATAAAGTTGATATTACTGGACCTGTTTATATTGGTGGAATGACCAAAATTGAAGACGGAGCAAAAATTATTGGACCGGCCATGATTGGTCCAAATTGCTGGATTTGTAGTGGGGCTACTGTAGATAACAGCGTGATTTTTGAATGGTCCCGTTTAGCTCCCGGAGTCCGCCTAGTTGATAAATTAGTGTTTGGGCGTTACTGTGTAGATAAAACGGGAGCATCCATTGATGTCCAAGCTGCGGCTTTAGATTGGCTGATTACAGATGCCCGTCAAACTCGTCCCATAGAAACGCCTTTAGAACATAAAGCCATTGCTGAATTATTGGGAACAAGTTCAATTTAGTTAGTTGTCAGTTGTCAGTTGTAATTTGCTACTGACAACTGATCCCTGACTAATGACTATTAACTATTCAAGTAAGTATACCGTTGTAAACTTTGCTCGTAAGTTTGTAGAAGTCGCTGAGATTCCGCTAAGGTGATGTGCTGTTCTTCTAAAGCCCGCTCACAACGCTGGCGAATATTTTCTACCATGTCTTCAGCATCGTATTGAACGTAACTAACGACTTCACTCATGGTATCACCTTTAACAACGTGTTCAATTTGGTAGCCCTTGGGAGTTAAATTGATATGAACGGCGTTAGTATCACCAAAGAGATTATGTAAATTCCCCATAATTTCCTGGTATGCTCCATTCAGGAACATTCCCAAATAATAGGGTTTTCCTGGATGAAATTTGTGTAATTCTAACACTGATTTCACATCTCGCAAATCTATAAAGCGGTCTATTTTCCCATCACTATCACAGGTGAGGTCTGCTAAAATTCCTCTGCGGGTTGGTTCTTCATCCAGACGATGTATGGGCATAATGGGAAATAGTTGATCTATAGCCCAACAATCTGGTGCTGATTGAAACACAGAAAGATTGATGTAGTAAATGGAAGCCATGATTTTTTCTAGGTCTTCCAATTCGTCAGGTACGTATTCTTCCTGACGGATGATAGTTAAAACTTTTTGACAACAAGCCCAGTAAAGACGTTCGGCCTTAGCGCGTTCATTCAAGCGCAAAATTCCTAAATTAAAGCGACTGATAGCTTCTTCTTTGAATTGAGCAGCGTCGTGATAAAATTCTTGGTAATTTTCCTTATTGATAGATTGGTAAGTTTCCCACAGGTATTTAATAATTGGAGATTCTCCGTCTTGGGGAGGATCAGGAGGATCAAGGGGGACATCACTGGTACTGAGAACGTCAAAAATCAACACTGATTGGTGAGAGGAAATTGCCCGACCACTTTCACTCACAAGAGTAGGTACGGTAATTTGCCGTTCATCACAGGTATCTTTTAATTCGGCTACAATGTCGTTAGCATAGTTTTGCATATTGTAGTTTTTTGAGGTGTAGAAGTTCGTTTGCGAGCCGTCATAATCTACACCCAAACCACCCCCAACATCTAAGTATTTCATATCTGCCCCTAGCATCGCCAATTCTACGTAAATACGACTAGCTTCTTGAATGGCATCCTTAATGACATTGATAGCGGAGATTTGCGAACCAATGTGAAAATGTAACAGTTGTAGAGAACCGAGTAAGTCAGCTGCACCTAATTTTTCTACAGCTTCCATAATTTCGGGAATTGTTAAGCCAAATTTAGCGCGATCGCCTGTAGAAGTTCCCCAGCGACCCATACCTTGTGTGCTTAATTTGGCTCTAACTCCCAAAATTGGCTTAATTCCTAATTGACGACTAGCAGCAATGGCTAAATCCACCTCTTCAATTTGCTCTAGGACGATAATTGGTGTTTGTCCTAGTCTTTGGGCTAACATAGCGGTTTCGATGTATTCCTGGTCTTTGTAGCCATTGCAAATTAACAATGCTCCAGGGGTATCCAATAAAGCCAAAGCGATCATTAATTCTGGCTTAGAACCTGCTTCCAAACCAAATTGATGGGGTTTACCAAAACGAACTAAATCTTCAATCAGGTGACGTTGTTGATTGCACTTAACAGGAAAAACCCCACGATAGACACCAGGGTAATTATAGCGGGCGATCGCCTTAGCAAAACAAGCATTTAAGCGCTCAATCCGGTCTTCCAAAATATCGGAAAAGCGGATTAACATAGGAAGACCTAAATTACGCTGTTGTAGAGCATTGACCAACTCAAACAAGTCCAAAGACCCACCACGTTCACCCTTGGGAGAAACAGTTACATGACCAGCAGCATTAATCGAGAAATAAGGCCGACCCCAACCTTCAATCCGATAAAGGTCTTCACTATTCTCAATTTTCCAGGGAATAGATAAATTTCCCGTGCTTATGCTAGTAGGTACTAGCAGTTTCTTCTCTCTTTGGCTTTTCAATTCAGCTTTATGCCCATTAGGCGGCATTTTTACAATCTCATCAGCAGTTGACTCGACACCCATTTCTTCCTGACCTCTGTGTGTTGCCCACGAATTAACAATTTAACAAAATAGTCTGGTAAAGGATATAAGACTAGAAATAATTTCTGATTAAGAATTAGGATAATCACCCAATACTCCCTTGTGCTGAGAATGGTTAGTTACAAAAATTTGCGTTTATCTGCGTTTATCTGCGGTTAATTACCTGTTGCTATATGTAATCAGGAAAAAAATGGTAATTCAATCCGGTTATCCACCATGATCAGGGAAAATTGCTCAGACTACTAGACAAAAGACCTCAATACAACTGACAATTAACCCATCAAAATTTGATTATGTTTTTGGAGACAGACTTGGAACGCACATTTTTAGCAATTAAGCCGGACGGTGTACAGCGTGGTTTGGTGGGTGAAATTATCCGCCGTTTTGAAACTAAAGGCTTTACTTTAGTTGGGTTGAAGTTTATGAAAGTCAGTAGAGAATTAGCGGAACAACACTATGCTGTTCACCGTGAAAGACCTTTTTTTCCTGGGTTAGTGGAATTTATCATTTCTAGTCCAGTTGTAGCAATGGTTTGGGAAGGTGAGGGCGTTGTTGCAGCAGCGAGAAAGATTATTGGTGCAACCAATCCCTTAAACGCAGAACCAGGTACAATTCGTGGCGATTTTGGCGTTAATGTAGGTCGTAACCTGATTCACGGTTCTGATGCTCAAGAAACAGCCCAAACAGAAATAGCTTTATGGTTTAAGGATGAAGAATTAGTTGCTTGGCAACCCCATTCAAAACCGTGGTTAAATGAGTAATTAGGTAATAGGTAATAGGTAATGGGTAATGGGTAATGGGTAGTAAAACTCTTAGCTGTTACTTGTCACCTGTTACCTTAAATGAATATAAAAAATTTAATAGACCATAAGAGATTTTGAAAACCTCCTTTTGGAGGGTAGGAAAAAAAGATTGCAAGCCAAGATATGATACATAAGTTCCTTAATACTAAATCATTAGATATCACTATAATAATCATCAAAATATTTTAGCACTTGATATTGAGTTAGTACCAAAAATCTGTGCTTATATTAAATTATCACTTGAGCATAAAATAAAATAATTAATTACCGTGTTAGAAGCCTGTGTACTAATAACAATATTGTGCGGTTTTTTCGGGATTATCCTCAAAAAAAACCTGGTGATGAAAATTGTCTCCATGGATGTGATGAGTACAGGTGTGATTGCCTTTTATGTACTAATTGCATCACGAGAAGGCTTATTTACCCCCATTATTTCTAGTGTAAAAAATATTAATTATGCAGATCCTGTTCCCCAAGCAGTGATATTAACAGCGATAGTCATTGGTTTTTCTATTCAGGCTTTGATGCTGGTTGGTGTGATGAAATTAGCACAGGATAATCCCACCTTAGAAACCCATGAGATTGAGAAAAATAATACACCGTAAATTACCCACCACTTCCCTTCGGGTAAGTGGGGGCTTTTAAAGCCCAGAGTTTACCCGACTAAGTGTTAAATCACTACGATTTTCAGGTCATCTCACCTACAAATACGCAGCCAGTTTGTAGATCTGAGGTTAACAGTTAAACAGGCCTATTGGGTTAATCCAGTGCTGTTAGCGTAAAAAGCCTTTAAATCTTTGTCTAGGCTAACATTACCCGCAAGGAGGGACAATATGTCCAAAGTATTTGTTTTAGATACCAACTTCACGCCATTAAACCCAATTCATTCAGCGCAAGCCAGACAACTACTAAGAAGCAAAAAAGCAGCAATATTTAGACAGTTTCCGTTCACAATTATCCTCAAAAAATCCCGTCCTGACTCACCAGTATCGTCGCTAAAGCTAAAGATTGACCCTGGTGCAAAGTTCACGGGAATGGTATTAGTTAATGATTCAACTGGCGAAGTTGTATTTGCTGCTGAATTAAAACATAGAGGCTTTGCAATTAGAGATGCTTTAACTTCTAGAAGGCAATTAAGACGTTCTAGACGTGCAAGAAAAACTCGTTACAGACAACCAAGGTTCTTGAATAGAACCCGTCCAGAAGGATGGTTAGCACCAAGCCTACAAAGTCGGGTTGATAATATTAAAACTTGGGTTGAAAGATTGCGTAAACTCGCACCAATTCAGGCTATTAGCCAAGAATTAGTCAGGTTTGATATGCAGTTAATGGCTAATCCTGATATTCAAGGTAAGGAATATCAGCAGGGAACTTTAGCTGGTTACGAAACCAGAGAATACTTACTAGAAAAGTGGGGTAGACAATGTGCTTACTGTGGAGTAAAAGACGTTCCTTTTCAAGTAGAA
>NZ_JACJPZ010000084.1:0-11090 GCF_014696335.1 Dolichospermum sp. FACHB-1250 | reverse complement strand
GTGTACCTCAGTAGTTTCCGGTATTATGAAGTACAGTAATGATAAAACTCTTGTGGTGCGGGCATCTTGCCCGCATAAGGTGTACCTCAGTAGTTTCCGGTATTATGAAGTACAGTAATGATAAAACTCTTGTGGTGCGGGCATCTTGCCCGCATAAGGTGTACCTCAGTAGTTTCCGGTATTATGAAGTACAGTAATGATAAAACTCTTGTGGTGCGGGCATCTTGCCCGCATAAGGTGTACCTCAGTAGTTTCCGGTATTATGAAGTACAGTAATGATAAAACTCTTGTGGTGCGGGCATCTTGCCCGCATAAGGTGTACCTCAGTAGTTTCCGGTATTATGAAGTACAGTAATGATAAAACTCTTGTGGTGCGGGCATCTTGCCCGCATAAGGTGTACCTCAGTTGGGTTTCACTTCGTTCTACCCAACCTACAAACCAAAAACCTAACCCAAAACGAAATTCACCAACTTACCAGGAACAACAATCACCTTTTTAACTTCCTTTCCTTCAAGATAACGCTGTGCCACCTCTGACTCCCGCGCATATTTTTCCAACTCTGCTTGATCAGCTTTTGCAGGAACTTGAATAGAACCGCGAGTTTTACCCATAATTTGAATTACCAAAGTAATTTCATCAACTATCAAAGCCGCAGGATCAAAACTTGGCCAAGGTTGGGTATGGACAGAATTTTTATGCCCTAATAATTGCCATAATTCATCACCAATATGTGGTGCAAAAGGCGCTAACATAATCACCAAAGTTTGCATCCCTTCCCCATAAACTGGGGAATTATGACAATCAGCATCAGTTAACGCATTACTTAACTTCATCAATTCCGAAATAGCCGTATTAAATTGATATTCATCCTGCACATCTTCGGTAATTGCTTGAATAGCAATATGAATGAAGCGACGTAAATCTTTTTCCGCTTTATTTAACTTATCAACTTCTGCTTTTTGCTGACAAACTCCCGCAGATGCGTAATCTGTAACCAACCGCCAAACCCGATTTAAAAAGCGAAATTGTCCCTCAACATCAGCCTCATCCCATTCTAAATCTTTCTCTGGAGGTGCTTTAAATAAAATGAACATTCGCGCTGTATCAATACCATATTTATTAATCACATCTTCCGGCGCAACACCATTACCTTTTGATTTGGACATGGTAGCATATAGCTTTTGTAAAGGTTCGCCAGTTTGCGGATCTACAGGATTATTAGCATCAACTAAATGCGAAGGAATCCATTTATCCTTACCACCTTTTTTCGGGTTCATGTAAGTTAAACCCTGTACCATGCCCTGAGTTAATAACTTTTGAAATGGTTCATCAAAGTTAAATAAACCTCTATCTCTCAATACTTTAGTGAAGAAACGCGAATACAATAAATGTAAAATTGCGTGTTCAATTCCCCCTACATATTGATCTACTGGCATCCAATCATTTACTTTACCAGAATCAAAAATCTTTTCTTCATTTTTGGCATCAGAATAACGCAAGAAATACCAAGAAGAATCAATAAAAGTATCCATTGTATCGGTTTCCCGTTTCGCAGGAGTACCGCAAGTTGGACAGGTGACATTTACCCAACTTTCTAATTGTGCTAAAGGTGAACCACCACGGCCACTTAATGCAATTTCTTCTGGTAATTGTACAGGTAAATCTTTTTCTGGTACGGGGACAATTCCACATTCGGGACAATGAATCACAGGGATAGGTGCGCCCCAATAACGTTGTCGAGAAATCAACCAATCTCTGAGGCGATATTGTACTCTTAATTTACCAAAGTTTTGTTGTTCGGCAAATTCAATAATGGCCTTTTTTGCATCTATAGAATTCATCCCATTGAAGTCACCAGAATTAACTAAAATGCCCGCTTCTGTATAGGCTGATTTTAAAGTTTCCTCTGCACCAATTTCCGGGACAATCACCACTTTAATTGCTAAATTCTGTTCTTTGGCAAATTTGAAATCTCGCACATCATGGGCTGGTACACCCATTACCGCACCTGTACCATATTCATAGAGTACATAATCTGCAATCCAAATCGGTACTTCTTCCCCGGTAAAGGGGTTAATAACTTTACCCCCCGTGGGAATACCCCGTTTAGGTTTGTCTTCCGCAGTCCGTTCTAACTCACTTTGGTTGCTGACTTCCTTGATAAAGGCTGCCACCGCTGCTTTTTGGTCTGAAGTTGTCACCACTTGAGTTAAGGGGTGTTCTGGGGCTAAAACGACGTAACTCACGCCATAAACGGTGTCGGGACGGGTGGTATAAACGGCGATTTTTTCATCTAAGCCGACAATCGGAAATTCTAAATAAGCACCGGTGGATTTTCCTATCCAGTTGGCTTGCATTAATTTAACTCGTTCTGGCCAACCTGTGAGTTTATCTAAATCATTTAATAATTCTTCTGCGTAGTCGGTAATTTTGAAAAACCATTGACGCAATAATTTACGTTCTACTATTGCTCCACTACGCCAAGAACGTCCTTCATTATCAACTTGTTCGTTTGCTAATACAGTTTGATCAATGGGATCCCAATTAACTGCCGCTTCTCTTTGATAAGCTAAACCAGCTTCTAAAAATTGCAGAAAAATCCACTGTGTCCACTTGTAGTAATCAGGAGAACAGGTAGCAACTTCACATTCCCAATCTAAGGATAAACCCAGACGTTGTAATTGTTGCCGCATTTGGGCAATATTTTGATATGTCCATTTGGCAGGGGGTACACCTCTATCAATGGCGGCGTTCTCTGCGGGTAGTCCGAAGGCATCCCAACCCATTGGATGTAATACACGATACCCTTGCATCCGTTTGAGGCGAGCGATTACGTCTGTAATTGTGTAGTTACGGACGTGACCCATGTGCAAGCTACCGGAGGGATAAGGGAACATGGAAAGCGCGTAGAATTTTGGCTTATTTTGGTCTTGAGGCGTTTTGTCTAAGCCAAGTTCTAACCATGTTTTTTGCCATTTTTCCTCAATTGCGGCTGGTTGGTATGATGTTTTTTGGGGGGACTCCACAATTAAAACTCCTAATGCTGTTACCTAATCTCGCTATTGTGGCATAATTTAGATATAATTTTTTCTCACGCAGAAGTGCAAAAGTAAGAGTTTTGAGAATTAATTTCAGCGAAGTTGATACCTCAATTTAGGAACGCGGCCTTTTTATGGAAATTTCTAAGGTCGTTTTTACACGCCTGAATGCGTCCGCTAAACGACCTATTTCATCCTTGTATTCATTCTCAAAATTAGCATCCATGTCGCCTAAACTCACGGCCTCTGCAACTTGAGTGATTTGATTAAGAGGTCTAACAATATGTTGTTTCAGCCAGAGGTTGACTAACGATATGGATATAGCAAAAATCGCCATAAAAGTTCCTAGAATGATCAGAAAATTTTGCTTGGTAATTTTATCAACTTTATCAGCAGGGACGTAAATAATTTTAGTGCCGATAACTTTATCTAATTCCCAGCCAAATCCGTTATTACCAGTATATACACCTTGTTTATATAAAGCCTGTAATGATTGAGGAGATGTTTCCAAACTGGTATGACAACTCAAGCAACTAGTTTGAGACTTTTCAATTATGATAGGACGGGCTGTATAAAAATAGCGCTTGTTTTCCCCATTCATGGTGAGATAACCTTCAGCTATATTTTTCCCCTTTGGTTTATATTGTTGGCTTAATTTCTCGATAATCTTGATCTCATTTTCGTCAGCTTTATCCTTGATATTTGTCGGGTTAATCATCGCATTTCTATAACGATATTCACCATACTTATCTTGAATAGCATTGGTAAAAATATCAAATACCTTGACCATAGCAACAGAAGGAATTGCTTCTATTAACATTTTCTCTTCTGATTGCTTTTCTAATAAGGGAGTCACTCTCTCCGCGTTATATTTCCGAATAGCGTCCACAGTTGAAATCAGTAAATTAGCTTGTGTATTTACTTCATTTTCAGCATTTCCCAGCAGAATATTATAATAAACCACACCGCTAACAATAATCCCACTCAGAAAAATTGCAAGCATGAGGGTAGTTAGTTTCTTGCTGAGGTTAAAATTTTTGGGTATTAGTGCCAATATTTTCATTATTCACCCCATACAACACGAAAACCAAACAGGTTACAACCGCAAAAACCGGCATCTGCATAAAAACGAAAAGAGGAATGGCAATTTTCAGAAGGAATGAACCAAGATCCTCCGCGCAGCACTCGTCTATTATTGCTATTATTTAGCCACACACTACCATCATCAGGGGCGTTTATATAATCTTCATGCCACCCGTCTTCGCACCATTCCCATACATTGCCACACATATCATATAAACCGAAAGGGTTGGCGGGAAATTTTCCAACTTCTGTGGTTTTTCCCTGATATTTACTATCATAATTGGCTAATTCTGGGGAAATTGTTTTCCCAAAATAGAATGCTGTGGTTGTTCCTCCACGACAGGCATATTCCCATTCTGCTTCACTAGGTAAGCGATAGGCTTTATTTGTTTTTTGCGAGAGTCTGGCACAAAATTCTTGGGCTTCATACCATGATAGACCCTCAACAGGTAAATTCTCACCTTGAAACTGTGATGGTTCAGGTTCTAAATTAATGTTTACTTTGGGTAAAGCCGCTACAATTCGCCATTGTTTTTGTGTGATTGGATATTTACCCATGAAAAACCCATAAACTGTAACTTGATGTTGTGGACTTTGAGATTTGTCGTAACCTTCCTCATTTTCTGGAGAACCCATTATGAAAGTTCCTCCGGGAATATTTACCATTTCTAGAAATACACCATTTCCTATGTCTTCCGTAAAATACTTCCCACTTTTAGGAATATATTTAATTTCCGGTTTTCTTACAAGACCCAGTAATTGACTTTTTAAACTTATCTCAGCGGTTTCAAACTCAAAAGTTTTTAACTGATAACCAAATTTGTTTTTTTCTGCTTCTGCTTCTCGCTGTTTTTGATATTCTGCTTCTTTACCAGATGTAATTTCTAACTCAATAGATGCTACATCTTCATCTCTCAAACCTAAAACATCTTGGCGATAATCTTTTAATATCTTCAAAGTTTGTTCATTTAAAGGATATTTCTGCTCGACTTCTTCTGCAAAATATTGTTGGTAACTTTTTAAATTTACTAACCGTCTCCGAAAAGGTTCTAAAACTTCTCTTTCTATTTCCTTGGCTACTGCATCTGTAATTCCCAAAGTTTTCCGTTTTTCTGTTAGAACTAAAATAGCAACTTTTTTTAGTTCACCATTTTGAGTATATTTTTCAACTAATTTACGATACTCTACTTCTGGATTTTTAGGAGTATAAGCCAATAAAATATCATATCCTTCCTTATCCAGAATAATATCTGGTTTCATATTAGGTTTTACAGCTTGGACTTTTGCTTTAGCGTAAGCGTGTAGTTCTTGAATATGAATTTTACCATCACTATCATTATCTGCTGCACCTGTCTCAATTCCCTCAACTAAATATTGAGTATAGAGTGAAAGTGTTGCACCTTCTTGTGTAAAAGAAGTTTGAGTTGCACCAGAAGATGTCATCACAACTCGTCCTTCTGCACCTAATTGTTTTTTGATATCTACACCAAGACTTTTTGTGTGCCAACCATTAGCAAAAGCACCACTGTAACAAGCATCTAAAATTAAAACTTGTCGTTTAGAATAACAATTTCTCGACTGCGCTTGAATAAAATTTCCATCTACAGCGGTAGCTTCAAAATTATCTTTAGCCGTATTGCAAGTTGCTAAATAGAGATGATTATCGTCATTAATCATCCCATGTCCAGAAAAAAAGAATAATAATAAGTCCTCTTTTTCTGCATTTTTAAACAGATTGAGAATTGCTATTCTCATAACTTCTGAATTAGGGTTGAGTAGTTTTTCTACCTGTGTAAAGTTTCCTAAGTTCGGATTTTTTAAAACTCGTTCCATAGCCTCTACATCATTGAGCGCAGATGATAGGGGTGGGATATTTTCACCATACTCGCTAACTCCAATCAGCAGTGCTATTTTTTTAGCCATTGTCACCACCCATTGCAGCTAATAGGTCTTTTGCTATTTTTTCGCTTTCTAGCAGTTCTTGACGGCTTTTAGCCTCGATAATGACTTCTTTATCACCGACCTTGACACTAACTTTTATGGGTTTATCTCCCAAGCGATCGCTCAAAAAGCTGAAAAAACCTTTAATATTTTGTATATTGACTTTAGCTGTAATAAATCCGATTAAAGTGGCAAATCCTGGTTTGCTTCCTGGTTCTGGGTACATATCTTCGCTAAGATATGCTTTCTCCACTTCATCTAAATCTCGCAATTCCCGCAGTAGATTAACGGCTATTTTTTGTCGTCTGTTATCGTCTAATTCTGGGTAATCAACAGCAAAAGTAACCTGAATTGTGCGATCATTGGTCATATTTACCTCCACAGTGCCATTATGTCCTGTTTGCGTCGTCTTAATGGCTATTTTAGTAGTGATCACTGTTTTAGCATACTCTAAGGTAAACTTATGCCAATATTGTCAAATTTATGGAATTGGCAGTAAAATAGAGTATTAGTGGGAGTAAAAATGATTACAAACAGGAAAAAGCCCAAAATTAAGTATACCACTTGATGGCTGGTGGAGCAGTTGTGGTTTATTTATAGTTTATTTATATAAATTATTTATTTAATTGAGGTTATTAACTAGCTTTTATTTGGGGGCTATTGCTGTTTTCGGAATTTCCATGACTGGTTTGTTTAAAGCTACCATTAGAGAAGAATCAGAGGTTGCTGGCTGTGTCATGGTCGGTGTTAATTCTGTCGTTTCTGCCACCTGTAGTATTCTGGATGAGTTACCGGGGAATAAACTGGAAACTGTACCCAGAATACAAGCTGCTAAGGCCGCCCCAGCAAACATCCAGGCCAAGTCCTGGGGTCGGTTAACACGCTTCAATACTTGCTCAATTGTGGTTTCCGATGACTGATTAGTTGGGGGAACAGGTATGTTTTGTAACCCTTGTCTAAGGTTTAATAGTCTCTTGTATAAGCACTTGACGGAGGCATCCGTTGATAACCACTCTTCGACTTGCCTCCGTTCAGTAGCTGTTACTTCGCCATCCAGATAAGCACTTAATAACTCAAAACAGTCGCGTTTTTGCATATCCATATTACTCATTGATTCGTTTTTGCTGCTCAGTAGCAGAAAATATATATTTTCGCTGACAGTCGTTAATACTTCTTAAATTCTGTCAGAGAATTGAGGAAACATGATGTAGATTATATATCTAGATAGCTTTGTAATTGAGTTTGTAATCTAGATCTGGCTCTGGCTATTCTAGATTTCACAGTTCCTAGAGAAACTCCGGTAACTTCGGCAATTTCTTCATAAGAGAGGCCTTCTATTTCTCTCAGGATAATAGTAGTCCGAAAAGCTTCAGGTAAATCCGCGATCGCTTCTCGCAACTGCTCATAAAATTCTCTAGTAGTCATTTGCTCATCTGGACTTGGTGTATCACCGGCAATTTCCCAATCCATTTCACCATCTTCTAGACTCCGGGGAGCATCTAGCGAGAGGGGACTAGCCACCCGTTTACGTTTACGTAATTCATCATAAAACAAATTAGTGGCAATACGACTTAACCAACCCCGGAACTTGGTAGGTTCTTGTAATCGGCCAATATTTCTATAGACACGAATCCAAACTTCTTGGGCTAAATCGGCTCTGTCAGACCAATCAGGGGCTAAATGATATAAAACTCGATCAACTTGGGTTTGATGACGGCGTAGCAGTTCTGCAAAGGCAGCACGGTCTGGACGCAATCCGACTTGACAGCGTAAAATAAGATCGTGGTTTGAGAGTTTGTCAACTTGCACCGATGCTGCTGGGTAGGTGGCACCAACTGTTGACCAGGATACACTAATGGATTGACTCATGGATCGGATTGGCTTTAAATCAAATCACTCTTCCCGATTTGACTGGATAATTAATTAAAAGTTCCCCAAGGGTGACGGGTTTATAATTGAAAGACGGAAATAGGGTAATTGGTAATGGGTAATGGGTAATTGGTAATTGGTAATTGGTAAAATTCACATCAGTTACTAGTTCCCAGGAGATGTCAGGGAGAAATAATAGGCGATAGCAATGGCAAGAAATGAATCTCTAGCGAGTATGGTCATGTTTCTCTGTTTTGGTACAGCAATTTTATCTCTAGCTGTCCACTTGCAAACGACAAGAAAAACAGGAGCAGGGGAGTTAAATTATTCCAGGTCTACAGGGGTCTATCCGCAGGATTCACTGGTGACTGGGTCAAGTGCAATTGCGGCTTCCGTACCTACCTCTCCCCAAAAAGCTGGGACAATTAACTTAGATTCTGATCAGAAACAACCCCAGTCAAGTTTGGCTAGTATTACAGGTACAATTAACAATACAAGCCCACCAGTATCAGCGGCGGACACTACCCAAGTTGTAGTAGATTTAAGCGATCGCCGTGTTTATGTCTCTCGATATGATGAGGTAATAGCTAGTTACCCTATCGCTATTGGTAAAAAGGGTTGGGAAACACCCACCGGCAATTTTCAAGTTATCCACAAGGAACATCATCCCATTTGGCGACATCCCATTACAGGAGCTATCTTTGACGGTGGTACTAATAGTCCTTTGGGGGATAGATGGATTGGTTTTTGGTCAGATGGCCGCAATGAAATTGGCTTTCATGGTACACCAGATGTTGATTTAGTGGGAGCAGCTGTTTCTCATGGTTGTCTGAGAATGCGTAATCCTGATGTACGGATGTTGTATAGCCAAGTTTCTTTAAATACACCTGTATTAGTCCGTGATTGAATTAGGTTCATTTAATTTCCTGGGATTTCCACGGTAATGGATCAATTGATTGTCCGTTTACATACAAACCCCAGTGTAAGTGTGGTCCAGTAGATGCACCAGTTGAACCTACTGCACCAATTTTTTGACCAGCTTTGACAAAATCACCTTCTTGAACATTTATACGACTCAGGTGCATGAAAATACTGACTACTCCCTGACCATGATCAATGCCGATGACGTTACCATGAACCCGGAAGCCTTGGGATACTGTCCCCACTAAAGCAACTCTTCCCGCAGCAGGGGCTGTGACAGATGATCCTGCCGCTCCCGCGTAATCCTGTCCACGATGGTAGTAATCATTCGCAAATACACCATTGTAGTAGCGACGGACACCATATCTAGTGGATGTTCTCCCTGCGTTGGGGGTGAGAAAAACACCGTTCCAGTATTTTTCCGGTGTCTGGAGGGCTTTAAATTCGGCTACTCGCTTGAGTTCATACTCGGTCGCCCCAACCCCAGCTTTACCCGGTGGTAAAGTGATGCGTTGGACTGGGAATTTGCGATCGCGCACTTGTATAGATAGTTTTTGTTCCTGTCCCTCCTCGGAAACTTTAATCGTTCTCACTCCAGCTTTTTCTAAGGGAGTTGTGGGAATAAAGGAACGGTATTGACGGGGTGCAATTTCAAAAGCTGGATAGTTTTTTTCGCCAACTGTCACCGTAGGATTACTAAGACTTTTCTGATCATCCGCCTCAATTAATACTGAAATTGTATCTCCCAATTGGGGATTTTTAGGCATGATCTGTACTTCTAAAGCCTTTGCGGGTAAGCCTAAAGCCATGGGAATGGCAGTAATTATGCCCAAGAGTATCTTAACACGGTTGCTCATTGTCAGAATCAAAATTAAAAGATTAACAGAATAAAAACAGAATAAAAACAGAATAAAAACAGGATAACAACAGTATTTAAGGTTCTTCCTGTGAACGGGGAGAGGTTTAGCAGTCAAAGCCAACCGTTAATTAACCACCTATATTGGGTTTTCTCAACCCAGACTACGCTGAATCATATTGAATTATAGATTTAGCCAAACCAAATTAACCACAGAGGTAGCACTAAAAATAAACCAATAAAGGTTAAAGCAATGCTGCTGGCTAATAAATTCCGATCCAAGTCGTAAACTTCCGCTAAAATCAGTACGGAAAGTCCCGTGGGTGTCCCTGACATGAGTACCAAGACTAAACGCTGTTCCCCAATCATACCCGCATAAGTCGCACCTAATCCTACTAATAAAGGAATAATCAAAACTTTCAAAATACTTGCTATAATGGCAATATCCAGATTTTGATATTCTTTTATTGTTCCTAGTCGCAAACCAACTAGCAACAAAGCGAGAGCAATTACCACCCACACAGCCTGATCTAAACCTGACTCAATCACTGCGGGTAATTGCACAAATTGGGTATTTAACCCAATGAAAAACGTCCACAGACTAGGAACAGTAGCTATATCTCGTAATTGTATCCACCAATGATTTTCAGTGGCTCTCTGTCCAAAATAACTGGCAATTAAGACAGCAATTCCATAAGTACCAACAACATTATTTGTGACGCTAAATAATACCGCCCAATCGTTATTTTCTGGTCCTGTTAGCACTTGTGTTAGTGTTATTCCAACAAAACCCGTATTTCCTAAAATTGTTGCCAAAATAAAACTTCCTAAACTCGCTTTTTTAAAAGATGTAGATACTTCTACGCCTTTCTGCTCTGCCTTGATTTGATTAAACAATTGCCAAAACCACCAAGTCAACAGTGCTAAAACTAAACTTAGTAGTAACACTACTAATCCTATAAATGGTATTAATTCGCCATTTACCGCATTAGTATGACGTGCTAATACTAACAATTGTAGTGGCACTCCTACCCAGTATAGTGACTGTCCTAACCACTTGGCAAATTTATCGGAGCTAAATCGAGATAATATTAGACCTAACCCTATCCAAGTAAATAGGGGAGTATAAGCTTTGAATAGGGTTTCAATCATGATCAAGTGGTTAGTTATTTTTGCCCGCTGTATGAGTAATTATAGTTGCAAATCATGAGTTACAATACTCATTGCTGATAAAAATCACGATTAAAACTAATGATAGGAAATAAAACACAACCCAGAGAATCATTAAATAAAGCCTTGCTCAAAATCAATCCTTTTAGAAATGATATTGAAACTTTCAAAAAACATCTAAAAAACCTAATTGCAAAAATTAACGAATCTG
>NZ_JACJPZ010000083.1:0-11588 GCF_014696335.1 Dolichospermum sp. FACHB-1250 | reverse complement strand
GTTTTAAATATTGCGGATATGGAGGTTTTAAAACCTTTTCATTGGGGTTATCATTTTGATCAAATTATTGCTAGGGGTGGTTTTGATATTATTTTGGGTAATCCTCCTTGGGAAGTTTTTCAAACTGATGAAAAAGAGTTTTTTCAAAGATTTGACAATTTAATTCAGAAAAAGAAATTAGATATAAAAGCATGGACAAAACAATTTAATAAATTTATGGAAGATGAGGAAATGCGTCAAGCATGGTTAGATTATTGTAGTGGTTATCCTCATGTTAGCGCTTATTTTAAAAATGCTGAACAATATCGCAATCAGAAATCTTTAGTTGACGGTAAAAGTGTTGCGAGAAAAATTAATTTATATGCTGTCTTTTTGGAACAATGTATTAATTTACTTTCTCCAAATGGTGAATGTGGTTTGGTTATTCCTAGCGGTATTTATACTGATTTGGGTACTAAGCAATTACGGGAAATGTTGTTTTCGCAAACTAAGATCACTGGTTTATTCTGTTTTGAAAATAGAAAGGCTATTTTTGAAAATGTTGATAGTCGCTTTAAGTTTGTGGTTCTGACTTTTCAAAACCTCGTAGGGGCGAATGGCCATTCGCCCCTACCCTTACCGAATGACAATTTGCCCCTACCATTACCAAATGGCCATTCGCCCGTACCATTACAGGGTACAATATCATTTCCGGCTAGGTTTATGCGTCATGATGTAGGAGAATTAAATAGTTTTCCTGATGATGATTGTATTCATATTTCTGTGGATTTAATTAAACGGTTATCTCCTGATTCTATTTCGGTTATGGAGTTTAAATCTGATTTAGATATTTTCATTGCGGAAAAAATGAGTCGCTTTCCGTTGTTGGGGGAGGAAATTCAGGATAAGTGGAATTTAAAGTTAACACAAGAATTTAATATGACAACTGATAGTCATTTGTTTAAAACTGAACCGGGAAAGGGAAGATTACCTTTATATGAGGGGAAAATGATTCATCAATTTACCCACAAGTTTGCTGAACCTCGGTACTGGGTAGAGGAGGAGGAAGGAAGAAAAGCGGTTTTAGGTAAAAATGGTGTTGATAAGGGGCAAATGTTAGATTATCAGTGTTATCGTGCAGGATTTCGGAAAATTGCTAGTAATACTAATGAAAGAACATTAATTACAACAATTATTCCTCCAAATTTTCATGCAGAAAATTTTCAATCTATTTTACTTTGTTCTTCTGCAATTTCTCATCCTCCTAATTATCAAGAATGTTTATATTTAGTAGCTGTTTGGAATAGTTTTTTAGTTGATTATTCTATTCGCGGTCGAGTTTCAGCGAATCTCAATTTTTTCTATATGTATCAAACCTGTGTTCCCAGATTAACAGAAAAAGACCCATATTTTCAAGAAATAGTAGAACGTGCAGCCAAACTAATCTGTACCACAGCAGAATATGATGAATTAGCGAGAGAAGTAGGATTAACAAGTCATGAAAACGGAATTACAGACGAGAGAGAAAGGGGTAAAATCCGCGCGGAATTAGATGGAATAATTGCCCATTTATATGGATTAACAGAAACAGAATTTAGTCATATATTGAGTACCTTTCCCATAGTAGCAGAAGAAGTGAAAACAGCGGCTTTAAATGCTTATCGGGAGTTAAAAGATACCCGACTTCTTTTTTAATTGTGTCAATAAATGATAAATTAATCAAATTAATCAAATTAATCATAGAAGTCGGGAACCGAAAAGATTAATATTTCAGCGGGAAACAAAAACCGCTGTCATTAACTTCTCAAATTGACACCAAACTTCTCTACCAAAGCAGAACGCACGTGATTATGAACTGGTTCAATTTCATTTTCTGTCAGCGTGCGATCGCTGGCACGATATACTAAACGAAAAGCTAAACTGCGTTGTCCTGCGGGTACATTGTCACCGCGATACTCATCAAACAATTCCACAGAATTTAACAACCCTTTCCCCGCTTTATTAATGACTTTTTCCAGTTCGGAAACTGTCACTTTTATTGGTGCGAAGAAGGCCAAATCTCTATCACTTGCTGGATAAGTAGAATAGGAACTAAATTTAGGAATTAATAAATCATCATCATCCCAAGCATCCAACAAAGCATCTAAATCTAATTGAAACACATAAACTGCCTCTGGTAAATCTTTTTCGCGGCGTAATTGGGGGTGAATTTGTCCAAATGTTCCCAGACGATTACCTTTTATCCACAATGAAGCTGTGCGTCCGGGGTGTAAACGAGAATCTCGATTTTCTGGTTGAAATTCTACCGCTAATTTAAGTTGTTTAAAGACACTTTCTAAAATACCTTTAGCTTCAAACCAGGTCATGGCCTTTTCCTTACCACCCCTTGACCATTTACCGCTAGTTATATCACCACCGATAATTCCGGCCAGCACTTCTGCTTCTTGTAAACCCTCTTCTTCACTCCAGAAAATCCGCCCAATTTCAAAACCATTTAACGCCCCATTTCCCTGTTCTAAATTGTATTGGAAAGCGGTAATTAAACCAGAGATTAAATCAGTGCGTAAAGCTGAATATTCCGCAAATAAAGGGTTACTTAAAACAATCTGTTTATCTTCCCCTGGTTTCACCAAAGAATATTGCATTAATTCCGTCAAACCCTCAGCCCGTAAATAACCGCGTAACCTGCGAATTAATTCTTGATCTAAAGATAGATAACCAGCTTCGGATTTTTCTGGTAAGGTATCGCAGAATTTATCATAACCATATAACCGGGCAATTTCTTCAATTAAATCAATTTCCCGTTCTAAATCTCGATAACGATAGGGAGGTACTGTAACTGTCCAATTCCGTTCGTCAATTTTTACCAATTCACATCCTAAAGCGGTGAGAATTTTTTCTACATCTTCTGGTTGTAATTCTCCTGTTTCTTGTCCTAATTCAATTGGACCTAATACTTGATTAACTTTATCCAAACGCAGGTAAATAGAATGAGACCAAGTAGAAATATCTGGACGATAATCAGAAATTTGTTGTTGAACAATTACCCCAGCTGCTAATTCTTGAATTAAGGATAAAGCCCGGTGACAAGCTATTTCTAATTCAGCCCGATTTACGCCTCTTTCGTATCTTCCAGAGGCTTCACTTCTTAACCCCACACTGCGAGAAGAACGACGAATGGCTACAGAATCAAATAACGCTGCTTCTAAAACTAAACTTTGTGTACCTTCATAAACTTCCGTTGCTTCACCACCCATAACACCTGCTAAAGCCACTGGTTGATTATTAGCAGTAATTAATAAATTTTGGGGTGATAAATTGCGATTATTTCCATCTAAAGTTTTTAAAGTTTCTCCCGTTTGTGCAAACCGCACCCCCATTGTTAATTGTTCTCCACCAGAGAGAGATTGTAAACGGTGTTTGTCGAAAGCGTGAAGAGGTTGTCCTCTTTCTAATAAAACGTAATTAGTGATATCAACCACATTATTAATTGGTCTCACTCCCGCAGACCGTAACCGTTGTTGTAACCATTCAGGAGAGGGTGCAATTTTGATGTTTTCAACAACCGTACCAATATAAGCAGGACAAGCTTGGGTTTCGGAAATTTTCAAAGTCAGGTTTTTTGCAGTTTGAGTATTTTCTACTTTCGCAATTTCGGGAATTGATAATTTTCCTCCAGTTAAAGCTGCTACTTCCCGCGCAATACCCACCATAGATAAAGCGTCAGCACGGTTAGCGGTAGCAGTGACATCTAAAATCACATCTTCCAAACCCAACAGGGGACGCACGTCACTACCTAAAACCAGATTTTCTTCATTAAAGATATGAATACCGTCAATATCCGTGGGTAAACCCAACTCTTTTAAAGAACATATCATCCCATGGGAGGGAACACCGCGCAGTTTTGCGGGTTTGATTTTTAAATCAATATTAGGTAAATAAGTTCCTGTAGTGGCCACAGGGACATAGATATCTGCGCGGACATTCCCAGCACCACAAACGATATTCACAGTTTCCGCAGCACCAATATCTACTGTACAAACGCTTAATTTATCTGCGTTAGGGTGTGGTTGACGTTCCAGGACTTTCCCCACAACTACCCCTGCGGCCCAAGTGCGACGATCTTCTATATCTTCCACTTCAAACCCGGCCATTGTCAAGGTTTCCGCCAGTTCTTCTGGAGTCAGTTTAATTTCTACGAGTTCTTGTAACCAGTTGAGAGAAATACGCATGGAGTCTGTTTGTTGAGATTAATCTTTTGCTCTAATTTTATATTAAGATCTATGCAGTATATCTAGATAAACCCAATCTATATGTTGACGACAACCTCAAAAGTCATAATTTTCCCAGGTTGAATATTCACAGCCCCTTGACATACTTCCTCAGACTTGATATACTGTTCTAGTAAGTCTAATGGTTGACCTAAGGTGAGAAAATCACTTCGCAAAAATAACTCTGCTGTTTTTCCATGACATTCATAACAGCGAAGAATGTATTTTTCAGGTTGATCTTCACTGGGTTTAAATGCCATAACAATTAAATTATCCGCTGATAGTTCTAAAAAACTTTGACTTTCATCAGCATTTGTGTGAAACTTACGCTTTAGCGGATTTACTAATATTTCCAAGGGTACATTTAATTCATAACCTCGTTTAACTGTATCCCCTTCTTCCCAACTCCCTAGATGAGAATACAAGCCATAAGTAAATTGATGTATACCTATATCAGCTTGCTTGTCTGGCCATTGGGAACTTCTCAGCAGAGTTAACCGCAGTTGATGAGGTTGAGCATCGTAACCATATTTACAGTCGTTAAGAAGACTAACCCCGTATTTTCCGGTTTGCGTATCTGCGGTTATATCTGACCACCGTAAAGCGGGTACTTCCCATTTTGCTTTATCTGCGGGGGTTTGGGGATTTGTGGGACGACGGATAACACCGCAGGGGATTTCATAAGTGACAAATTCCGCTGCGAAATTGAGGGGAAAGGCTGTTTTTACTAATACCTGATTTTCTAGCCAATTTACAGTATTAGCTATTTTCAAAAGTGGTGAACCAAGCTGTAAAATGTAATCTTGACAAAATTCCGATTTTCCCAATTGACGCACTACCCGCAAGCGTTGTTGAATTTCTCCATATTCTTGCCACTGAATTGATTTTAATTTTGTTGGCGGTAGAGGTTTGGTGTTATAATCAGGGTCAATATTCCAAGCGTCCCAATATTGGCCGCTGTCGCTAAAAGCTTGGAGTTGGTTTCCCGCACCATTTAAAATTTCTCGTTGTTGGGTTTTATCAAAGACGCTATCCAGATCTCCAGTTTCTGGGTTAACCTGGATTTGTAGATATTCATTTTCTAAAATCCAATTTTTCGGAAATATTTGGGGTTGTGTGGGGGAAGTTCGAGACAGCCAGAAAATGCTGTAACCTAGAGATGGGACTGTTGGGAGGAATAATAAAGTTGAGTTTTCCCAAGGTTGGGAGGAAATTTCTTTTCCTTGAATATCGAAAATTCCATAATTCTCTCCATAATTTTCATATTCTTCTTGGTCTGCTGTGATGATTTTCGATAAGTCAACGCTGACAACTTCCCGACGTTCCCAGTTGAGAGGGTTGAAAATGATGATGGGGATGGCATTACTATAAGGTGGTTGTGGTAAACTAATTTGGGATGCTATATCTATTAATGACTCTGCTAAGATATTTTTCCCGACTTTTTCCACTGCTTCCCATGCTGGTAAAGCGTCTTGGTAAACTTGAGTAATGGAAGAACCAGGTAAAATGTCGTGAAACTGGTTAAATAAAACTTTTTTCCAAGCGGTTTCTATTTCTGTGTGGGGGAATTTTGTACCGCAGAGGATATTTGCTAAAGTTGCGAACAACTCAGCACTATATAATAGATGTTCAGATTTGCGATTCCAGCGTTTTTGGTCTCCGTGAGTAGTATAACATCCCCGGTGAAATTCTAAATAAAGTTCGTTTTCCCACGTTGGTAAATTTTGACTTGGTAAATTTTGACTTGGTAAATTTTGACTTGGTAAATTTTGACTTTGAGATTTTATTTCCTGGAGATATTTTTGAGCAGTTGTAAATTTCAACTTGGGGAAAATCGGAGAATGTTCCCAACGTCTCGCAACTTCTAACATATCACGAGTCGGACCTCCACCATGATCACCAACACCAGGAAGCCAAAGACTAGTTTGTAAACCTGTTTGGGTTTTCCACTCACAAGCATACTTGGCCATCTTAACAGGTTCAACGGTTTCGCCCATGGGTGGAGACATAAAACTTAATATTTGACTACCATCAGGCGATCGCCACCAAAATAAGTCATAATTAAATTTAGTTGTATCATTCCAGCGAAGTTTTTGAGTAACAAAGAACTCAATTCCCGCATTTGCGAGAAATTGGGGTAAAGTCGCACAAAAACCGAAAGTGTCAAGCACCCAAACCACAGGGGATATTTTTCCAAACTTGTGGAGAAAATACCGCTGGCCATATAATAACTGACGAACTATAGACTCCCCAGCGATTAAATTCAAATCTGGTTCTACCCAAAAACCTCCCAAAATTTCCCATTTTCCCTTTTCAACTTGATTTTGAATTTCTCGAAATAGGTCGGGACGATTTTCTTCTACCCAAGCGTACAAAGCTGGTGTAGTATGACAGAAAATCAATTCGGGAAAATCCTGTTGAAGTTTTAAAACTGACTCAAAAGTATTTTGTGCTGCTTTCCAAGTTTCCGCGACCACCCATAACCATGCTAGATCTAAATGTGCATGACCCAATAAATGAATTTCCGGTTTTTGTTCACAGATAAAATCACATAAACCCAAATAAGTTGGTCGTAAATTCAGTAAATAGGTTTTCCAGTCTTGGTTTTCGGTGTTTTTGAGATTTGTAACTCTTTCAACTGCTGCTGATAAAGCTGGTAATTTTTCGGGTGCGAAGTTTTCTAGAAGAATTTCCGCAATGGCCAATTCATCAGCGATAAAACCAGCGTCATAATCATTATAGATCATCGTCTCATAAATTGCCAGCGATCGCATCAAAGCCCCATCACAATGTCCCGGACTAACTAACCGCAAAATTATGGTAAAATTTTCTCCAGGACTTACCTGAGGACTAATTAAAACCCGTGGTGAAGCATCAAATAAATCACCTACTAATGCTAACTCACCATTAACGTATACCTCTACATTTTCAGCCCACCAAACCAAAGCCAATCGCAAACACAGACCGCTTAAAGGGAAATCATGTAAACTGTGGGGAATAGAGAAATTTTGTCCTAACCATAATACCTGTTTTCCGCCTTTCCAGGAAATATGGCCTTTTTCATTAACTGCAACTGGTTGCCAATCAGTTATACTAAATGGCATAAAATCAGTAACTACTGCGTCAGTTTCGTGATATTTCCAGTTTGACTGGATATCAACCTGACAACAAGCACGTAAATTTTCAATAGCCGTGGATATAGATTTGGTATTTAATGATGGTAAAGGAAGAGTCATATTTCCAGTAAAATAATCCAGTAAAATAATCCAGTAAAATAATCCAGTAAAATAATCCAGTAAAATAATCCAGTAAAATAATCAGGTTGATAATTAAGAATTTTTGATTCTTAAACTGAAGATCATCCAACGCTACAACTTCAACATTATAACTATGTCTTCGAGTTCTTCAAATCGCTATCAAAGTAAACTGTTTAATTTTGTCTACCAGCAGACTCAACGGTTGACCCAAACATGGGAAAACATCTTCAAAAATCTACAAGTTGCGACTCAGGTGGGTGTAGGTTCTCTACTTTATCCACTTTACCAGCTATTGCCACAAAAAGAATGGCCGGAAAAAAAAATACAGTCCACAATTCCTCCAGCAACAGACGCACCAATTCAACATATATTAGATACAGTTAAAAATCTTCCTGCTGGGGGTAGTAATTTAGAGATTTCCCCAAAAACAAATCCTTTAACTCCTTTAACTTTTATAGGATCTTTGTGGGGGAGATTTTTCCCTGGAGAAAGTTCCTCAACCCCGAAAAATCTTCTCCAACAGCATATACCCAAAGTCCAGGGAATTGCTACGGAGTTAAAAACTGGTAATTTGGTGTTAGTTGGTACTGATAATCGCATTTTCGATATTTTCACAACCCAGGAAAACTCCCAATTAAAGGATAGAATTAATAGAGAAATTAATCGTTACGAGTATTCTTTACAATTAACCCCTCTTTCGGAAAAAGAAATATTACCAGAAATTGATTTACTACTAAATAAACTAACTGATAAAAAACCAACTCAACTTTTTAGTTTTCTAGATAAATTAGTTGCTAATTGGGAAATTACAGCTTTAGTCCCCATAGAAAAAAGCGGTCAAAAAATTCTTGATAACCTAGTAGTTAACAATGATGATTCAAAAACCGAAAAAGCGGATATTACTAATTTAATGACCGCAGCGATAAATTACTTCTTAGGAGGAAGAAATATTTATCAAATTGAATCAAATGCTACTGCTGAAAAAGTAGAAATTAAATCAGACCTCCAAAACAGTTTACCGCTAAATAATGGAGATGCTTGGTTGACATGGGACGATCTATTTGGTAATCCCAGTACCAATATATCAGATCATAGTGGTTTTAATCCCCTAAAGCCAACAAATTCGAGATTATTGCATAACCGGGAGAAAATAGCCCAAAAAGCGCCTGAATCTGAAAATCAGGGATGGGAGGAAAAAAACAATCAAACCAGCCAAGGATTTAATTTTAAACCCGACTGGATTGATATTTCTGCGACCTCCTTAGGCTACGAAAAGCACCCCCTAGAACAAATTTTACACTGGTTAGATATGTTCATCTCATGGATAGAACAGATACTAACAAACACGGTTTATTTTTTCCGAGGTTTCTTATTAGGGAGATAAATAAATAGGATAAAATTAAAATTCGACAATAACTGGTGTATGGTCACTGGGTTGATTTAACTTTCGTGGTTCAACATCAATAATACAACTTTGAGCGCGTTCATACAAATCCAGGGTCAGATAATGATGGTCTATACGCCAACCCAGATTTCGCTTAAACGCAGCGGTGCGATAATCCCACCAAGTATAGTTTTCTCCTTGATGATTAAATTTACGAAAAGCATCTGCGAAACCTAAACTCAGAATATCTCGTAAAGCTTGACGCTCCGGTACAGAAGCCATAATGTGATTATCTATTTTTACTTTATCATTAATATCTATATTTTCCAAAGCAATATTAAAATCACCACAGATAGAAATAGGAGAATTTGTTAATAGTAATACCTGTAAATACTCCTTGAGTAATTTTAACCAACCCAACTTATACTCATACTTTTCGCTACCTATAGATGAACCATTAGGAACATAAAGATTAACAATTCTGATTCCTGAAAACACACCTGTAATTACTCTTTTTTGTGTGTCCCATTCCGCATCCAAACCTGGTAAAATAGCCGTAAAACCCGTACTGACATCTGTTAAAGACTGACGACTAATCAAAGCAACTCCATTATAGGATTTTTGTCCTGATATATATAAATAATAACCTAATTTTTCAAAATCGAGACGGGGAAAATCCTGATCTATAACCTTAGTTTCTTGTAAACATAAAACATCAACCGGATTTTCGCTTAACCAATTAATCACCTGTTCCAACCGTGTCCGTACAGAATTTACATTCCAAGTAGCAATTTTCATGGTTTAGTCATCAAAGTAAATGCAAAATAAAAGTCAAGTGTAAAGTAATTGTCCCATAAAAATTTAGTTATTGATGATCTTGGCCATAGATGAAACAAGTTCATATTTGTAATATGATCCCCGCGATAGATGAACCAAGTCTATACTAACTTGTAGGTTAATAATGTTTTCATAAATTTTTCGTTTTGATAAATATCTTTTTGGATCTTTTTGGGAAAAAACCATAAAATACCGTTAATTTAGCATTCGTTGATAGTTTTCAGCGCTAATTCTCTGAAGATCTTACTTTCTTTTAAGTGAGATAAATAGATATTTCAACCATAATACTACTGACTTGTCGTGATTTTTGCAAAGGAGTATTTAGTATGAGTATTATAGTTAACACTTGTCCCTGTTGTGGTGGTTCAGTTTTGCGTCATGTTCGTTACCATGGAGTTTATTGGTTTTGTCTCTCCTGTAAACAAGAAGTACCAGTCTTGAATATCAATATTGTATCTGATACAATATCACATTTAGAACCCCATCATCAAGAAATTTTACCTCAAACTGCTTTGAGTTCTTAAATTTTTCTTTTCTCCTAATTTCTCCCAACTTCTATGTTAGCAGCATTACTCTACGGACAGGAAAATTTCCGTCTAGAACAAGTTCCCGAACCCACTCCCGCAGCGGGGGAGGTAGTAATTCAAGTCGAAGCAGCCACCACCTGCGGTACAGATTTGAAAGTATGGCGACGCGGTGGCCATGCTAAAATGTTAACACCCCCGACCTTGTTTGGCCATGAAGGGGCGGGGCGCATTGTGGCTGTCGGTGCTGGGGTAACTAAGTGGCGGGTGGGAGATCGCGTAGTAGCAAATAATTCAGCCCCCTGCATGAAATGTTTTTTTTGTCAACGTCAAGAGTATTCTTTATGCCCCAATTTGACCTGGAATAACGGTACATTTGCGGAGTATATGCAGATCCCCGCGCCCATTGTCCAGCATAATCTATTACAAATACCCGACCAAGTACCTTCCGTATTAGCCGCCATGACCGAACCGCTGGCTTGTGTATTACATGGTATCAGCCGTTCCCAGGTCAAACCCCATGACCGAGTAGTGGTTTTAGGTGATGGTGCGATCGGCTTAATGTTTGTAGCAGTTCTCTCGGAATATACTGAAGTAATTCTGTGGGGTGGTAATGATAAACGCTTAGAAATCGGTGAAAAGTTAGGTGCAGCCCGGACTTTTAATTATCATCAAGTCACAGATATGACTAACACAGTCAGGGAATTAACGGATGGATGGGGTGCAGATGTGGTTATAGAAGCCACTGGTATACCGAGTGTTTGGGAAAAAGCGATCGCCTGCGCCCGCCCTGGTGCAACTGTCAATCTATTTGGCGGCTGTCCCAAGGATACCACAATTACCGTCAATACGGAACAACTCCATTATAGTGAAATTACCATCAAAGGAGTATTTCATAATACTCCAGAATATGTAAAATCCGCCCTATCACTGATTGCTAGTGGGACAATTTCTTTTGACTTACTAATTAGTGAACAAAGACCTTTACAGGATTTAGAACAGGTATTTATGGATATGAAAGCGCGGAAAGTGATTAAAGTAGCAATGTATAACTAAAATAGGCAAATCACCCTCGTGTTATCCCTATCCTACCTGGGCGATTATGTCATGCGGCATTTTAGCTCATCTCTAGAGCAAATTTTATGCTCTTTTGTACTCTTTAAGTTTCCTGAATGATCAATCAAATAGACCCATTAGCATAGTTACATCTTCATGAACACTATTGACCGAAAATAATGGGATACAAGCCCCGTCCACTTCGACAAGCTCAGTGCATCGCTTCTAGGACGGCTTTTCTTGATTTTTAATATACTCTTTTAATATCTCTAGTGGCGCA
>NZ_JACJPZ010000082.1:0-11636 GCF_014696335.1 Dolichospermum sp. FACHB-1250 | reverse complement strand
TTTATGCGGGCAAGATGCCCGCACCACAAGAGTTTTATGATTAATGTCTGTACTTTATAAGATCGGAAAATGCTGTATTGAGTGAGGTACACTTTATGCGGGCAAGATGCCCGCACCACAAGAGTTTTATGATTAATGTCTGTACTTTATAAGATCGGAAAATGCTGTATTGAGTGAGGTAGAATTTATGCGGGCAAGATGCCCGCACCACAAGAGTTTTATGATTAATATCTGTACTTCATAATATCGGAAAATGCTGTATTATATTTACGATATATTTACGAGGTTTATAGTCAGTCCTTTAGCTCTGATGATGTTTCTGTAGGATCTACAAAAATTGGCGCAGTTGTGTTGGTGTTAATTTGATTGAATGCCAGGAACGAGACTTGAACTCGTGACACGAGGATTTTCAGTCCTCTGCTCTACCAACTGAGCTATCCCGGCGTGGGCTTTATTACTGACCACGTTTACTAACTTTAGCATAGGGAAAAAGATTAGTCAAGGGGTTTTACAAAAAAATTTTTAACTGCTTTTGATTGTCAATTTAACCCAGGTAAACACAACCACAAATAAGAGAAACTGCACAAAGACAATACTCGGTCCAGAAGCCAGATTAAACAAGCCAGAAACCATCATTCCCGCGATACTACTGCTAGAGCCGACAACCACCGATAGAATCAGAAAACGGCTGAAATGGTGACTCATGAGTTTGGCTGTAGCCGCGGGAATCACTAAAAACGCATTCACGAGCAGAACACCAACAGCTTTAATCGCTACGGCTACGGCAAGGGAAAGTAAAATAACGAATCCATAACGATAAATTTGCACAGGTACTCCTTGTACTTGGGCAACATCGGGATTGAGAGTTAATAATATTTGTTGTTGTAGCGTTGATAATAGAAAAACACTACTAGAGACGAGTACCAGCAGCGTTAAAATTAAATCTGTGTGATCTATGGCTAAAATATCGCCAAATAAGACACCCATTAAGTTACCGCGATATCCTCTAATAAAACTGGTGAGGATGACACCGATCGCTAATGCTCCAGATAGGACTATACTGAGAACACTATCACTGGCTAAATCTGTTTTGTCAATCAAATAAAGAACAAAAACCCCGAAAATTAAAGTAAAGGGTAGTAACATCCAAGTAGGATTAGTATTGAGTAACACGCCTAATGCTACACCTACTAAGGCTGCATGACCAACAGCATGACTAAAAAAAGACAATTGACGTAAAGTCACAAAACTACCTAATAAACCGCCCAATATTCCCATTAATACAGCACCAATAATGGCACGCTGCATAAAAGGAAATTGCAATAAATTCACGAAATCATGATAATTACCCATTACCCATTACCCATTACCTATTACCTATTACCTATTACCCATTACCCATTACCCATTACCCATTACCTCACTTAATGATGATGTTCATAACGACTAAAACCTGGACCATAGGTAGCTAAGAGATTTTGCGGAGAAAGGGCTATTTCTGGTTTACCAGAACAAACAAGAGTTTGATTCAGACAGATGACGCGATCGCAATGACGGCTTACCATATCAATATCATGGGAAACTTGCAACACTGTCCAATTTTCTTCTCGTTTTAATTCATTTAATAACGCATAAAAATCTGTTGTCCCTTGAACATCTACCCCTGCAAAAGCTTCATCTAATACTAACAGTTTGCGCGGACTTACTAAACAATAGGCCAATAATACTCGTTTAAGTTGACCACCGCTAAGTGTTCCAATAGCTTGATTGCGTAAGCGATAGGCATCAGTACGATGTAAAGCTGCTGTAACTGCTGCTAATGTTTCTCGCTTTGTTTGCCAAAATGAGAAAGATGAAAAAAATGAGTTTTTTCTGTCACCTATTCCCAAAGCTACTAATTCACTAACGGAAATGGGAAAACTGCGATCAAAAATAAAGTTTTGTGGCATATAACCCAAAAAATTACGCAAATTTCCTAATCTAGAAATTGGCCGACCGAAAACTTCAATTGTCCCTGCACTTCTGGGAATTAAATCTAAAATAGCTTTGATTAAAGTGCTTTTTCCTGCACCATTTGGACCAACTATAGCTGTATCTGTTCCTGGTAATAATTCAAAAGAAACATCTCGCACAGCTAGATATTTACCTTGGTAGACTGTTAAACCGGAAACTTTTAATATTGGTAATGTAATTTCTGTTTGTTTGTTGATCATGTCAGTTAGGATTTGATTTATTCATGGGTTTAGCATTACTAAAACCCTCAGAGGATGTTTGAGAAGTATTTTCTAAAACCCCAAAAGCCTTAATACTTAACCCCCTAAGAGGAGAGGGTTTTATTTATAAATTTTATGGCTTTTCCAACAACCTCTAATGATTAGATAATCATTACTTGCACCCAGAAGCTAAACTTTGCAAATTAGTTTTCATAGCTTTAAAATAATAATCTGGATTGGTATCACCAGTTTCTAAAGAATCTAATGTCCTCACAGTTAACTGCAAATCTTGGGAAATACTTGTCAGTAATTTGTTATCTAAACCGGGTTCACTAAATAAGGCTTTAGTTTTGTATTTTTTAACTGTATTCACTACTTTTTGGACATCTGTGGGTGAAAGTTGCTTTTCGGGAATTTCTACTACTGCTACTTGTTTCAGGTTATAGCGTTTCGCAAGGTAGGGAAAAGCATCATGAAAAGTTATAAAAGTGCAGTTTGGTGTTTTTTTCAGAGTCTGTTGAAATTCATTATTTAAACTATCTAGTTTCTGGATATATGTCGCTGCATTAGTTTGGTAATTGGCTTTATTCCCTGGATCTGCCATAATTAAACCATCTCGAATATTGATGATTTGCTGTTTTGCTAAAACTGGATCTAACCAAATATGGGGATTTCCAAATCTGTGTTCATGATCATGATCATCTTCTCCTCCCACTGTCTTATCTATCGGGGAAATTTTATTAATAGGTTCAATACCTTTACTCACATCAATTTCTACTAATTGGGAATTTCCGGCATTTTTAATTGTATCAGACAGAAATTCTTCCAACCCTAAACCATTTTTTATCACTACATTGGCTGTAGCGATCGCTTTTACATTTCCTGGTGTTCCTTGATATTCGTGTACTTCCGTACCAGGTTGGACTAGAATATCTACTTCTGCTACATCTCCAGTTACCGCTTTAGTAAATAAATAAACAGGTAAGAATGTTGTAACTACTTTAGTCTTTGGTAGTTTTTGTGCTGGTGTTGCTTCTTCATTAACAATTTTACTACTATTAGTAGTATTGCATCCATAAATTGCTGATAACATTACCAACGCAATTATGGGTAAGAAATTTCTTTTTCTGATATTTGCTGCGACTTGTCTAGGACTCTTCATAGTTTATGGTTGATCATAAAACTTCATTGGCATTGTATCTTATAATGAGATTCATTCTCACAAAATTGATAAGTAACTAGTAAAAAACATGATTATCGTATCAAGAATTACAAACTTTTTTGGCATTTGAGGTAATACTGCTGTGTAGTCGGATTTTAATTTTCCCATTTCATAAAGATTTCTTAACTTTCCTGGGTTAGAAAATCTACATGGAACTGTTAAATGTTAGTATATTGACAAGAATTATTGATAGCTATGCTACTTTTAGATCAGGTATAGCATCATCTACTGCAAAAACGGGTGTGAAGAAAAATGCAAAAGTTCTCAACATATTTACTAGCTAGTTCCGCTGTCATCAGTGCTATACTATGCTTAAGTTCTGGGGCATGGGCTGAGGAAATACCAGCAAATAATCAACTCCAGGCTGATACTAATTCCCAACAATTGAATAAAAACAATCAACAAGAGGTGATGTCACAAGTTACCTCCGTATCTCAATTATCCGATGTGCAACCTAATGATTGGGCGTTTCAAGCGTTACAATCATTAGTAGAACGCTACGGATGTGCCGCAGGTTATCCTAATAATACCTACCGTGGTAATAGAGCGTTATCACGATATGAGTTTGCAGCAGGTTTAAATGCTTGTTTAGATCGAGTAAATGAACTAATTGCCACTGCTACCAGTGATTTAGTATCAAAGCAAGATTTAGCAACAATCCAAAAGTTACAAAGGGACTTTTCCTCAGAACTGGCCACCTTAAAAGGGCGTGTAGACACTGTAGAAGCGAAAACCACTGAATTGGAAGCTAATCAATTTTCAACTACCACCAAGCTACAGGGACAGGTTGTAGCAGTTGTTAGTGATGTTGTCTCCGGTAAAAAGGTTAATGGTGCGGATATTCCTGATAAAAATACCACTTTAGGGGCCAGAACCAGACTGGATTTTGTCAGCAGCTTTACAGGACAAGATACACTGCTGACGAGGTTAGAAAGCAATAATATCAAGAGTCCCGATATTCAGACTCCAGAAGGAAACTTGTTTTTTGCTAGTGGTAGTCCCAGTAATAATTTTGGACTAGCAACTTTATCCTATACCTTTCCTCTTGGCAAAAATACACAAGCAAAACTCATTGCTACTGGAGGGGCAGCAGATGATCTTACCAATACAGTTAACCTTTTTGATGGTGATGCTTCTTTTGGGGCTTTGTCAACTTTTGGCACAAGAAACGCAATTTATGGTCAACTAAGTGGTACAGGACTAGGAATTAATCATCAGTTTGGTAAGAAATTAGCCCTCAGTTTAGGCTATTTGACTCCTAATGCTAATCAACCCACCCCTGAAAATGGTTTGTTTAATGGTCCCTACGGTGCTTTAGCCCAGTTAACTGTAAAGCCCAGTAGTCGTACTGCTCTTGGTTTGACTTATATCAATTCCTATAACCAACCACTCGTTACAGGTAGTAATAACGCGACCTCTGACTTTGGTGGCGAAAAATTTTCCAGTAATTCCTATGGTGTACAAACATCTTTAGGTATTGGCAATAAACTTGTTGTCGGTGGTTGGGCTGGATATACCAATAGTCAAGTCTTGACAGGTACTAAGGGAAAGGCGGAAATTTGGAACTATGCTGTTACTTTAGGCTTACCAGATTTGGGTAAAAAAGGTAACTTGGCTGGTGTTATAGTTGGTATGGAACCAAAGGTGACAAATTCTACTGCTACTGCTGCTGGAGTAACAAAAGACCCAAATACCTCTTATCATATTGAAGGATTTTATCAATATAAAGTTAGCGACAATATCACCATTACTCCTGCTGTAATTTGGTTAACAGCCCCAGATCACAATAAGGATAAGGATAATGATAGTGTGGTCATTGGTGCTTTAAGAACTACTTTCAGTTTCTAAGCTTCCACGTCAACAAAAAGACCAGCCCTCCCACAGGCTGGTCTGCAAAAAAAACGTTGTTCGTGTTGTCTTCTTAGTAGAGTCAAAACCAAATTGCGCGTTCCTAAAACTCAACGGGCAACTTTTCTTAACAAGATTGTAACAGCCAGTACAAATTTTTGATGAAAATATCTGAAAAAATATCTGTCTGTGGGTGAATAGACTTTCTATTTGCGGAAAGAAGAGGAGGTTAATAACCTGCTAATAACTAACCACTGACTAATACTTGCGGTTTTCCCCAAATAATTGTTTCGTGTTTATAAACTACCAGTCCTGGTTTAGTTCCTTTGGGTTTGTAGACGTGCTTGGGTTGGGTGTACACTACTGGTACTTGGTCACTTTGACGGGCTCGGCTGAAGTAAGCGGCTAAGTTGGCGGTAAATTGTAAATCAGCTTCTTCGGCAATTGTACCCGGTTCTAGACGCAAAAGCACATGACTACCCGGAATTTCTTGGGCGTGAAACCATAAATCATAGTCTCCAGCGACACGGAATGTCAATTGGTCATTTTGAACGTTATTCCGACCAATAAGGATTTCAAAGCCACTGGGACTGCGGTAACGATGAAAATTAGTACCGGGGGTGTCGTTGCTGTTACGGCTGCGGTATTCTAGGTCTTCTAAGTATTTTTGTTCAATTAGTTCGTCGCGGATTTCTTCTAACGCCTGTAAATCTTCTGGGTTCTGGTAGTTATCTATCTGAGAAATTGCGGCTTCTACTTGTTCTAAATAATCAATTTCTGTTTGCACTGCAAATAACAGCGGTTCGACAGCCCCACGGGCGCGTTTTAACTTCTGATGCTGTTTGTAAAGTTTTTGGGCATTTTGAACAGCGTTCTTATCTGGTAAAAGAGCAATTAGTATAGGCTTTTCTGTTTCAAAGTCTGGTAAGATTATATTCTGCATTCCTGGTTGCCATTGATGCAGGTTTGCCATTAATAAATCGGCTTTTTGCCGATATTCTTCCGCTTGGTCTGATTGTTGCAAGCGATCGCTAAAAGTCTGTGCTTTAATACGTAATTTGGCTAGAATATGCGCTAATTTCTGAACTAACTGATGTCGCAGTTGCACAAATAACTGTTGATTCAGATGATCAGAATAATAACGGTAAAGTAACTCTTGAATACTCTTTGTGGGTTTGACTGCACCCCAACCCATAACTGTATACCCGGTTTTTGTCCAAGCCGGTTTAAATTGCCCTGATTCTAAAGCTTGTAACCATTCTTGCCAACATTCAAATAAATTTTGCCAATCTTTAGGGGTTAATACGTCGGTATTTTTATCAGGTAAAATCTGAGCATTTAGTAACATTGTCTCTAATAAAGCCGAACTTAAACCACTATAACTTTTAAGTAATTGGCGCTTAATTTCCCCTGGTACTAAACTTACCCGTTCTTGCCAGCGTTCTAGAGATTCGGTTAAGTTGGGGGTTTTTCCCGTCAATTTTGGCGGTTTTTCGTAATTTTGTCCCGTTTGAATGGGACGCACACTAGATTGTTGTTGACTAACTTGATGGGCAGCAGTGATAATTTCGTTACTAGCATCAGTTAAAATTACATTGCTATACTTACCCATAATTTCAGCATAGAGGTGATAAAGCGCACTTTCTCCTGGACGAGGGGCAAATTGTAAATCAATTACCCTCTCCCACGGAGAAATAGCCTCAATTGCCACTAAGGCCAACCCACCTAATTGATGTCTTAGCTGCTGACTAAATGTAAAAGTATCTGGATGTCGTGGTGGTGGTTCGCTAATACAAATATGAGCGGCTTGGGGATGCCAAGAAATATCTAACCAACCCCGATGTTTTAAGGTTCGTAAAGCGATCGCAATGGTAAAGCGATCGCGCTGATATACTTGTTCTGTGCGTGCAGGTAGCCAGTTAGTGCGAATTTCGCTACAAGCAGCGGTTAAAGCTGTAAAATCAAGGGGTTGCAAAACAATTAATCTCTTTTATAATTTAGGTTGGTTAGGTTGGTTAATTTTAAGAGCTAATTATACTAATTATATAGATCATTCACCATTTTATCTAATTCTCTATAAATTGAACTAATATTTGTGATTGTATCACATATTTCCGTTTTTAACCGAGTGCATTCAGCAAATATTTTCTGAATATCTACATCTGTTTTAGGTATTTTACCTTCTTGGATTAAATTAGTCCAAGTTAAACCCCGTTTTTCATACTGTTGTAGATAAATTTGCAGGAATTGTAAAACAATTGTACTTTCCGAAAAGATTAACTCTTGACGACCATTAAAAATTTTATCATCTTTGATTTTAATTTTAGTGATTGGTTGATCACGTGATCCAATAATTTCAAATCTGTGTGGTTCAGCGTTTAAAAAATTCCAACAAGGTAAATTGAGATTTTCAAAAACTTGTAAAAAATTCACTTCAACTATGGGTTTATTATCACTATAATCAAACTTAATTTTATGTCCTAATTGTGTTAATTCATATAACTGCCAATTCCATGTTATTAAATTATTGACACCATTAATAAATGGTTGTTGTGCTGTTAAAGAAATATTTTTAATAGGAAATTCCTTTAAATCATCAGGATATATTCTACTCTTAGCTATTTGAGTTTCACTATTAACAGTCATAATATTTTCATCACGGTTATTCAATAGTAAAAAGCGTTTCCCAAAACTAGAAGCAAGAATAGCAGCAATATATCTTAAATCAAATTTTTTGGCTATTTCTAGTTTTTCTTCTGCATATTGATAAATTTGTAATTTCTTACCTTTTCCATCTCCCAGAAGTTTTTGACGTTTTTTAGAAAGTTCATACATTTGTCTTTTTTCTTTCTCTAAACGTTTAACTTTATAAACATCATCCCATCTGACACAAATTCTCACACTATCAGGAACATAAAACCCATCTCCTGCTATTATTCCTCGATCATAGGTAGGAAATGAAGTCATCCCAAACAGGATTTTAGGATAATTATATAATTCAGGAATTGTTGCTCTACGAATTTGTCCAGGAACTCTTTCCGTATCCCATTCCAAGTAACGAATATTATCAATTGCTAGTTCTCTAATAATATTTTCTCCATCAATATATTTTTTAGAATGAATCTTATCTAGTTGTGAACTTAAAAGAACATCTTTTTTAAATGCTCCTTTAACTTTTGTTTCATCAGCATTTAAAACCATTCCTACAGTGCAATAACAAATATCTTCTAAATAAGTAACGTCTGCAAAATTATCATTAACTACAAACTGTCTAAAAACCTTACCTTTATATTCATATTGATTCAAAGGATCAATTTCTTGAATTTCTGTAAATAACCCATTGTGGAGAAATCTTTTTACTTGATAATTATTTTCTGGAACAATATTTTCTAAAATAAAAATAGTATTGTTAACAACAGCATCAGAGAAAATTTTCACATTATTAAAAAAATCTACTTGTTTAATAGTCAGATTTTCAGCAATATATTCTCGGAGTAATTCCGCATAATTATTAGTTTGAATACCCCTAGAAACAATTAAGCCAATTTTACCTAAATCCTTAGTAGCTTGACAAGCAAGTTCCACAAATGGCACAAACAGATCCCATTTTTCATGAAGTGTGGTAAATCTTCCAGAATTTTCAATTTCTCGACGATAAATATCTGCTCCAGGTTCATCAGCTTTTACATAAGGAGGGTTGCCCACGACAAAATCAAAACCATCAATAAATTTACCCGTTTTAGTTTTAATTTGGGCAACAGTAGAAAGTTCTAAATCTAAAATAGGATTAAGTAAAGGAGTTCTAATTTCTTGTGATTTTGGTAATAACAAAGAATCCGTATTATATACATTAAATCTATCTATGGTACATTCTTGTAACTTACCTGCTTCCTTCGCTTGTTGGAGTAAATCAACCACTTGAATTAATAAATTAGTTTCAGCTAAATAACAAGCAAAAGGATTAATATCTAAACAAAATAAACAATCTTTCACTTGTTGAATAATCGCAGGAACATATTCCACAGGAATAGTATTAGTTTTCCGAGAACGATAGGAATTAATTAAACGACGTGCAGCATGAACTAAAAAACTACCAGAACCTCCTGCGGGGTCTAATAATTTTTGATCACGAATATCAGGATTATCGGATTTATACCCAATAGCATCTAAAATATATTCTACAACTTCTTTAGGTGTAAAATATCTACCTTGTTCATGTTTTCCTTCTTCTACATATCTACCATAAACCATCCCAATAATATCGCTATCAATTTCTTGTAAATTAAAGCGATTAAGAATATGTAAAACCTTAATTAAAGTATTAGAATTAATGCGATACCAATTAAATAAATCCGCACTATTGAAGAAATGAGCATAGATATTTTGAGCAGAACGATAGGACATTTCTAAAAGATAATCCATAGACATTCCTTGCGCTAGATCTAAATATCTTGGTTCGACTTCTTCCTTCCAATATTTAAACCCTCCATTGGAAAATTTACGATTAATTAATTTTTTATCTTCACAAATTCTTACCATTAAAAGACGAATGACATAAACATAAGCAGTTTGTCTAGCAAATTCAGTTTTTAATTTATCTTCATTTGCACCTTGTAAAATGGTTTTACTAACTAAATTACGCCAAGATATAAAATATTGATGGGTTTTAATTGCGGTATCATAAGTTAAATTTTGCTTTGCTTGCCAGTCTTTCCAATCAAATACAATTCTTTCATATTCTCGTAATAATTCAATTAATTTTGGATCAAGTTTAGTAATTTTCTTTTCTTCTGTGACTTTAATTCCTAGTTCTTGTTTTTTGGTTTCTGAAATCGTAGGAATTAAATCTAATTGTACTCCTTTTATACCTTCTATATTTTTAGGAGAATTTTGATTTTTCTGTGCTATTTTTTTAGCTTGAGCATTGATTAATTTATTTAAAAATATTTGTTCTAATTCTTGAATTGAACCTTGAGATTTATCGGCAAATTCAAGCAATTTTTCTACAATTTCGGAAAATTCCTCAACTTCTAATACTCCATAAGCACGTAAATAATTTAAAATCTGATTTCTCAGACGATCTAAAATTTTAGTTGCTGTCTCTTGATAATTTTGTTCAGTTGCATGAATATTAGGCAAATATTTATTTTGACAATATTGATCATATTCTTCTAGTAATAATTGTAATTGATATAAAACATCTTCTTCTAACAGGAGAATTGCGGCTTTAATATCTAAAATTAGTAATTCATCAAAATTAGGAGTATTAACCTGAGATTTGGCATTATTTAACCATTCATTCTCTGGTTTACCAATATCTTGAATTAAACTTTCAATATTTTCAAAATTGAGTTTATTAAATCGTCTATATAAAGTTTTTAAATCTTGAATTTGGGCATTATTTAAGCCAGAAATACCACCATGATCATGATAAGTTTGGACAATTTGCTCAAGATCCAAATGTAAAACCGGACTGGGAGAATTAGGCTCAGAAATATCCCAACCTAATAATAATTTACCATTACAAAGTAATCCTAAATCATAACCGCGACTGGGTGCATAACTTATTAGTTGTTGTAAAGGTTCAGATTTTTGAATATTATAGGCAGTATGTTTATCTTCTACTAAAAAACAGCGAATATTACCACTTGCTAATTTAATTTGAAAATCTGGACGACTGCTATCTTTGCCATTGGTTGTGGTATTTTTAGCGATATCTCCTGAATCAAAACCTAAAGCAAGCAGCAATGGTAAAACTATTTTAGTATCAACAATATTATCTTCATCATTAGTTTGGGGTTCGGCAATATATTCTAAATAAGTTTTGCCTTCATAAAAGTTCTGATTATTGAAAATATTGAAAAATTCACTTTGAAATTGATTTAATGTAGACACATTTAATTTCCCTTTTGATTTATTTTTGGCTAAAATAACTGATTACATAGCAATCCTATATAATAAATATATATATTACACTATATATTACACCTTGTGCGGGCAAGATGCCCGCACCACAAGAGTTTTATCATTAATATCTGTACTTTGTGAATATCGAAAACTGCGCAATTCTATATAATATATATACTACACTATATATTACACCTTGTGCGGGCAAGATGCCCGCACCACAAGAGTTTTATCATTAATATCTGTACTTTGTGAATATCGGGAACTGCGCAATTCTATATAATAAATATATATACTACACTATATATTACACCTTGTGCAGGCAAGATGCCTGCACCACAAGAGTTTTATCATTAATATCTGTACTTTGTGAATATCGAAAACTGCGCAATTCTATATAATATATATATTACACTATATATTACACCTTGTGCGGGCAAGATGCC
>NZ_JACJPZ010000081.1:0-13073 GCF_014696335.1 Dolichospermum sp. FACHB-1250 | reverse complement strand
CACGCAGCAGAAAATTTAGGGAGAAATTGGATCGGTATTGATATTACTCATTTAGCAATTGCTTTAATAGAAAAACGATTAAGAGATGCCTTTCCTAACAAATTTATTGAAGATGAAAATAAAAATCAAAAGTTAGTTCCAGGGATTGAATTTGAAGTAGAAGGTACACCCCAAGATTTAGCAGCAGCCGAAGATTTATTTACAAGAGATCCTTATCAGTTTGAATGGTGGGCTTGTTCTCTTGTGAATGCACAACCATATAAAGATAAAAAGAAAGGTGCAGATGGTGGTATTGATGGATTGATATTTTTTGAAGATGTTATTGATATCAAAAAATCAAATAAAACTGCTGTGAAAAAGATTATTGTCAGTGTTAAAGGTGGGAAAAATCTTAACCCAGCGATGATTAGAGATTTACGCGGTACAATGGAGACAAATAAGGCAGAAATAGGATTGTTTGTGACTCTCACACCTCCCAGTCAACCAATGATTAAAGAAGCAGCATCTTCAGGTTTTTATAAAGCTGGAAATGGCAGAAATTACGCGAAAGTGCAAATTTTAACTATTGAAGAATTATTAACAGCACAGAAGCGACCAGAGTTTTTTGATATGAAACAGGGAGAATTGACATTTAAGAAAGCACAAAGGGAAAATCAAGATATAGGAGAACAGGGGAATTTATTTCCCCATTCCTGAAAATTAAGGAAAATAAATGAATATGGAAAAAATTCCAGTTAACCCAGACCAGAATCTTTTCCACAAATTAAAACACAAATCAAAAATTTATTAACCCCCCTTTCCCAACAACTAAATTGAAAAAATAATTGCTTCTAACAACTAACTACTGATGCACTTCTTAAACCTTGCACAGTAGAAATTACCTGTTGGGCAACTTGATCAATTTCCTCAACTGTATTAAATCTGCCAATCCCAAATCGCACCGAAGCATAAGCTAACTTATCTGAATGTCCCAGGGCCTTCAAAACATAGGAAGGGGCAACATTATTAGAAGAACAAGCAGAACCAGAAGATACAGCTACTATTGATTGTAAACCTAAAGAAAGTGCAGCACCATCTACACCTTCAACACTAATATTTAAGTTTCCTGCTAATCGTTTTTGAGGATGTCCATTTAAGTAAATTCCTCCGACATTAGATAACTGTTTCCACAATCTTTCTCTTAATTCTATTAATCGTTGATTTTCTGTTTCCTGTTCGGCTATTGCAATTTCTACAGCTTGACCAAAACCGACAATTTGCGGTGTATATAAAGTCCCCGAACGCATTCCTCTTTCATGTCCTCCCCCATGTTGTTGAGAAGCAAGTTTAACTCTTGGGTTACGTCTGCGAACATATAAAGCCCCAATTCCCTTTGGTCCATAAACTTTATGGGCTGTGAGAGACATTAAATCAATATTCATTTCTTCCACATCTAAAGGTATTTTACCAATAGCTTGGGCTGCGTCTGTGTGCAAAATAATTTGCCGTTGACGACACATTTCCCCAATTTCAGCGATTGGTTGTAAAACCCCAATCTCATTATTGGCAGCCATTACAGATACTAAAATTGTATCATCACGCAAAGCTTTTTCTAACTGATTTAAGTCAATTAATCCATCTTTTTCGACTGGTAAAACGGTGAGATTAAAACCCAGATTTTTTAAATATTCACAAGGATCTAAAACTGCTTTATGTTCCGTGGCAATAGTTACAATATGTTGACCTTTTTGGAAATAAGCTTCAGCAATACCCTTAATAGCTAAATTATTCGCTTCCGTTGCACCACTGGTAAAAACAATTTCCTCTGGAGTTGCGTTAATTGCTGCTGCTAAAATTTCCCGTGTTTGTTTAACAGCAGCTTCTGATTCCCAACCGTAAATATGGCTAATACTAGCCGCATTTCCAAACTTTTCTGTAAAGTAGGGAATCATAGCAGCCATTACCCGTTCATCAACCGGGGTAGTAGCATGACAATCGAGGTAGATAGGACGACTGGACATAATTAATTCACAGTTAATTCAAAATTTGACCTAGTTTTTTTAAGATTTGGAAAACTTGATAAAGTTCGTTTTCTCGACGATACAAAGTGAATTTGTCTGATAAAGCATATCTAGCTTGATCTTTTTGCATAAGTTTGATAAATTGAAAATCTTCTCCATTGATTACTAATGAATATACAGGATAATCAGGATCAGGATTAGCCAGCATATAAGTAAGTGCTTGGGGTATGGCTTCTGCAAGAGAAAAAGCAGTTCTTTTAGATTCAATTACCAATAACCATAATTGTTGTTGGATAACTAAAACATCAATTTTACCTCTGATAACTTCGTCTTCATTTTCGACCGCAATTTCTATTGATGATTCACTTCTAATCAGGAAAGGTTCATCATAAAATCCAGCTAAACTGAGTAAGGGAGATAAAACTACTAACTTTACTGTTTCTTCCGATAAAGGAGGATATTTCACTAATCGGAGAAAATGCAATTTTACTTTGTCTAGATATTGTTTTTCTAAATCAGAGATTTCTGGTAAATTTTCCCACCATTCAGGAAAAAATGCGGCATTGTCGCTTTGTTCTAGACTAAACCTTGCTTCTAAATAGGCAATGCCTATATTTCGCGCTTGAATGAATTGAACCATAATACAAAGAATATAATTGATATTCCTATTGTATAAGGTGGGAATGGTTATATTATTTCATTAACATAGTTCAGTAAAGTAAAGTTTAAATTAATTAACATTTGGAAAATCAAATGTCTAACGGTGAGAAATCACAGCTATATCAACAAAATCCGACGAATCAGACCATAAAACTTTAAATAGCTGCTAATTCCTTAATTTTTTTGAGTACAGATTCAGCATGACCTTTTGTTTTGACATTAGGCCAAACGTAGGCGATAATTTTATCAGGTGAAATTAGGAAAGTTGAACGGGCAACTCCCATATATTCTTTACCCATAAACTTCTTTAAACGCCATGCACCATAAGCTTCTATTAATTGATGTTCAGGATCAGTTAATAGGGTAATTGATAAATTGTGTTTGTCTATAAATTTACAATGAGATGCGGCAGAATCTGGACTAACACCGATGATTTTTGCCCCCGCTGCGGTAAATTTAGAGGATAATTCTGTAAAGTCTTGTGCTTCGGTGGTGCAGCCCGGTGTATTATCTTTAGGATAAAAATAGAGAACTATCCACTGATTTATATCAGCAAGATTGACTAGATGATTATTTTGGTCTGGGGTAGAAAAATCCGGTGCAGGTTGTCCAATTTGGGGAATATTGCTCATAATTAGTCTAGGAAAAATTAGGGATAATTGAAAATTATTGAATAATAGGGAAATTATTCACTGACATTTAAATCAATTTCTCGTCTACGAGGGACATCATAAACCATAAAATCATGAGCCATAATTGTTTTAGGAAAAATCGCCCTTGCTTCTTTTAGTAAGTCTTTTAATTCAATGCTATTTCCTGGAGCATAACGCGGACTAAAATGAGTCATAATTAGTTTATGAACTCCCGCACCATAAGCTGTTTGTGCAGCCATTGTAGTTGTAGAATGTAGTCTTTGAAATGCCATGTCTGAATCTTGATGGGCAAAGGTAGCTTCGTGAATTAATACATCTGCATCAATAGCTAGTTGCACTGCACCCTCACAATAAACTGTATCTGTACAATAGGCAATTTTTCGTCCAATTTCTATGGGTCCACATAGTTCACTACCATTAATTACTCTTCCGTCCTCTAGTGTAACTGTTTCACCGCGTTTAAGTTTACCATATATTGGACCAGAAGGAATTTCTAAGGCCTTGGCTTTGTCTATATCAAAGCGTCCGGTTCTATCTTTTTCTGCTACCCGGTAGCCAAAGGCGGGGATACGGTGATGTAAAAGACCACAAGTAACAGTAAATTCCTCATCCTCATAAATTACCCCTGGTTGAACAGTATGCACTTTAATGGGGTAAGAAAAGTGAGTGTGGGAGTAACGGGAAGCAGCTTGCAAATACTCGTTTAAGCCCGATGGACCATAGATATCAATTTTATCCACATTACCGGCTAAACCGCAACTAGCAAGTAATCCCATTAAGCCAAAAATATGATCACCGTGCATATGGGTGACGAAAATCCGGGATAGTTGGCTAATTTTTAACTCACTTCGCAAAATTTGATGCTGAGTTCCCTCTCCACAGTCAAATAACCACAATTCTGCCCGTTGTGGCAACCTCAGCGCCACGCTAGAAACATTGCGTGATTTTGTAGGTACACCAGAACTCGTCCCTAAGAATGTAATTTGCACGGCGTTTTTTAGCTTTCCTTTTGCTCAATATAGTTCTTAATTATCTATCTTGGCACAGTATTGGCAAGGTTAGCTATTGGAAAAATCAAAACATCAATATTTTCTAATTTTTCTAATTTTAGCAATGTTTATTGCCACCAAAAAGAACTTGGTAAAGGCCAAGATAACTCACAAAGAGTACCTTGAGGATAAAGAGAAACCCGTCTAAATTTACCTTTAAGTTGTTGTGCTAATTTTTTAAATTGTTTTGTTCCCCAACCTTCTCTTGATGAATAAGTTCCTAAACCATTATCCATAATGCTGAGGGTGTAACGTCCTTGAGATACAGAATAACTAACTTGTAAACAGGTGATTTCTGTGGCGTGTTTACCAACATTACACAAGGCTTCTTCTAAAAATCGGCAAAGTCCTCGCTTATTTTGAATACTTAAATTACTGTCATGGATAGGTTCAAAATTGTGCATTTTTAGTTTCAGGGTTTTAAAGCAGGGAAAATCTCTATCTAAGGTGTAGCTATAAACTTGATAGAGAATTTCATGTAAAGGGTTTCGCAAATCTATGACTAGATTATTTCCTAGATAAAGGCTGGTATCCTGGGTAAGACTTTCTTGTTGCCAAAATTCATACATTCCTCGTAATTCTTGATTTAATTCTTCAAGTTCTGTTTCTATTAAAGGTAGTAATTTATTAACTGGTAAATCTTGTCCTTTGACTATTTTTAAAACTTTAGCTAAACTTTGTAATGGTCCATTATGAATAGTTTCTATTTTTAGTTCAATTAGATTTTGACGAACTTTAACTATGGACTTCAACGCTTTGTTGTAATAAGATAAAGCTATAAGCATAATGCAATTTATAACTAGAATAAACATTGCTGAAATCAGAGAACCTGAGGAATCCCAAATTAAAAAAAAATAGCTAATGAACTCTAAACTAAAAATAGTAATGATAATTCCTGCTAACTTTCCTCCAGAAACAAAACAAAGTTTTTTTGGGAATTTTTTAAACATTTGGGTTTGCATAAGCTGATCTTCCAGTATTAATAACTTAATTATGGAAAACACCTGATTAATTTTACTAACTTTATTTATTAGTTAATCAATTAATCCTTCCGCTCTAGCTTTGATTTCTGTTTGAATACGGATGTTTTTACCTTCTTCTGGGTAAATGCTTAAAGCGTCTTGTAACTTACTCCAATAATGGCGTACCATACGTTCAGATATACACATATTTTTAGCAATTACTTTATCTTGTAATCCTTGTTCAAAAGCTAAATTCAGCACTTGCAACCACTCTGGTTTTATCTCTAACCCTGAGTGTATTCCTTTAATATCTTTTGTGTGAGTTAATCCCTGTAATGCCCAATCAACTCTAGTTAACATTTCTGCGGTAGAAAGACTTTTATCAGCGACAGTAAAGCCTCCTTGATGATTATCAATATAAGGACGAATACGCACTAGTGTTTTCACGTGAGCGCTTTGAACAACAAGATTTAGATGAGAATAATTTTCCATCAAAACTTTCAGAAATTGAATACCTGTATCAACTCGCGCTGTCATTTCTAATTTTTCAGGTATGGAAAGATCCATAACTAGCAAATCAGGTTGAAAAATAGCAATTTCCTCTAAAGCATGACTAGCATTTGTAGCAATATTAAGTTCAGCACTAGGATAGTTTTTTCGTAGTATTTCAACTGTTCCATTTAAAACTGATTCGTGATCATCAATGACCATAAATTTTAAACTTGATTTTTTTGATAAAACTTGTTTCATATCTAATCATTGTCTCCATATTTACACACTTAACAAATTTCGATTGCTATCTACTACTATCAATTGCTTTTTACTAGATTCTATTACCTATAAATGATTTACTATGGGGGGTATGACCCCTCACCCCACAAAAAAATCTTGAAAAATGCTAAGATTACCAGATATATTTATGACAATAAAGATTATCTCTATTTAACAATAGATTAGTCTTAATAACAGTTTTGACAGATATAGTATCTGGTGCTATGCAAGCTATTAAGTAATTAGATTGTGATCAATAAATTTAACTATATGAAGAAACGTAAACCACATAAAACCATCACTAAAACTGTGATTCCTGTTCTTAATATTTCCTTGTATACAAAGAAGAATTTATGGGAAACTGTTGTAAAATCATAATCGCTGATATATTTTATCCATCAAGTAAAACCTGTTCTCATTGTGGACACAAAAAAGAACATCTTTCTTGATCTGAAAAAACTTATCACGGTGAAAACTGTGGTTTTGAAATGGCTGTAGCTATAAATACAGAAATTAACCTATCGCGTTTGGCTACAGCGTGTAAGTCTACTGTAGCTTCCCTAAGGGTGGGACACATCCCAAACACTCCTGTTGAAGTAGAAAGTAAAGTCTGGTTTTGTTTAGGTTTTATATAGCAGTCTCATAACAAGAGTCGTCTCAAGACGACTGGAAAACGCTTTTAGTCCACTTTAGTGGACTTGAACTATTAGACTGGGAATTCATTCCCAGGCGGGTTAGGATACTAATTGATCACTAAGTTTCCGCTATAATGAAACCAAGAGAGTAAATATGTTTTTATATTTGTCTAAACTATTACCACTATTTTTTTACCCTTTGGGATTAGCTAGTGTGAGTTTAATTGTAGCTTTGGTGACTTTGCGGAAACGTCCCCGCATTGCGACTATAGCCATTTCTCTATCTTTAGCTATCTTACTGCTCTGCGGTAATGCTTGGGTGGCAAAATACATGGTACGCAGTCTAGAATGGCAAAATATCCCCTCCTCCCAAGTTCCCAAGGCTGAAGCTATATTGGTCTTGGGTGGAGGAACTAAATCAGCAACTTGGCCGCGTCCAACGGTAGATTTAAGTGAAGCTGGCGATCGCATTATTTATGCTGCTCAACTCTATTTTCAGAAAAAAGCCCCTATAATTATCCTCAGCGGAGGTCGTATTGACTGGCGTGGTAGTGGTTCTCCAGAATCAGCAGATATGGCAACTATTCTTACATCTATTGGTGTCCCCTCTGAGGTAATTATCCAAGAGCCAGATTCTCTGAATACATATCAAAATGCGGTTAATGTCCGTAAAATATTAGCAGAGCGTCAGATTAAAAAGGTATTATTAATAACCTCTGCAATGCACACTCCACGAGCTTTGAAAATTTTTCACCGTCAAGGTATTGATGTCATTCCCACACCCACGGACTTTCTTGTTAGTCAAGATGATTTACAAGAATTTACTAGCACACCCAAATCTGCTATTCTCAAATTATTACCAGATACTGATAATTTGCACGAATTTACAGTTGCTTTCAAAGAGTATCTGGGTATTTTTATTTATTGGCTACGCGGCTGGATTTAATAATTACTTATCCCCCATTACCTTATGAGTAAAGAATTACCACACATTTTTCCCTCCCCTCAACCCGAAGTTGAGGAAATATTTGCTGTTCATCAAACAGCGCGGGAATTTTATTATGAAGTTAATACCCGTTCTGACTTTAAAAAGCATTGTGAATGGTATTATCTAACCGCAAACCAAAACCGTCAAGACTTAGCTAAGATGCGCGGCGAACTAAATATTATGGCCTGGTTTTGTCGCCGCTAATTGGTGACTTAGATAATTTCTAGTTCAGCATCGCGTAAATGAGCTTTGAATTTTTTACTAAACTGCACCAAAATTGGGAAGTTAGCACTGACAGGTCTCCCATTCCATTGGGTGACAATGGCGGCTACTTCCCCTTCTGTACCCCGGATATCAACGGACTGACCTTTATGTTCAGGATGATGATAAACCACTACTGATTCTTTAACACGCACGCGATCGCCTACTTTCATAGTATCATTTATTTGTATCTAACTTTTGTTTTTCCACAACCATCTCCATAGCTATCTTGGCTGAATTTACTTTTCAGCTATAGATGACTAAGACAAATCCACCATGATTTCATAACAAATCTAATTTTACAACACATTCAGTTATTATTCTCATTTTGAACAAAATTACCCCAGATTTGTATTTGAGTCTGGGTTTTGTCAGTTCTTAACCTGAAATATTTGTAGTGCTTGATAATATAAAGCTTAAATCAAGTTAATTCCTCCTTAGGTATATCATTATCTACGGATGTTTATAGCTAAATTCAGAATATGTAATGTAAGTTATGGTATCCAAATAAATCTATTTTACATTCCTTTACACAGTTTGGTTTTTTCATGCCAACTTACTTAGTCAAGTTTTTCCTTGACATTTGTTACACAGTCCAAAAAACTCTAGGGTGTGATAAAAAACTTTAAATTGATGACTGGTTTGCAATTGTCTTTCTAGTTCGTGGACAGGACATTGATGAATGGGTATGGAAATACCGCATTGTAAGCAAGTTAGGTAATGTTTATCCTGTTGTACTAAGCTATAAATGGCTTCACCATTTGCCAAAGTTCGCGCCTGTACTAAGCCTTCTAGTTTCAGAGCTTCTAGGGAACGGTAAACGGTTGCTAAACCTATACTTTGATGATCGTTACGTAATTCTACGTAAATATCCTGAGCGGAAATGCTGTGTTTAATATTTTTTAACAGGTTTAAAATCCTTTCTTGACTACGGGTGCGAATGTTTCTCATGGGTATTTATAAATTTGTATCTATAGTAAGGGTAATTGATGAATTACCCCTACATTGCTAAATCCTAATTATATTTTCACTCAGTTGCAACATAAAAGTTATAGTATAGTGATCGCAGCTTTTAGCAAAGGCCTCATGCAAAGAAAATATTTAGCTAAAATTTTTGTTACCCTGAGAAATTCAGTATTAGATCCCGCCGGTGTGGCTGTACAATCTGGCCTCACACAAATGGGATATGATAATGTGGAACAGGTGAGAATTGGTAAATACATTGAGTTAATTATTGTCGCACCAGATGAAATGAAAGCGCGTCGAGACTTAAATCAAATTTGTTACGAAATGCTATCAAATCCCGTGATTGAAAATTATCGCTTTGATTTGATTGAAGTCGAATCACAAACGGGAGCATTTTGAAATTTTAATTTGGTAATTATTTCACTAATTATTTCACTACTGACCACTGACTAATTATGAAATTCGGTATTTTAGTTTTTCCAGGTTCTAATTGTGATCGTGATGTCGCCTATGTTACCAGAGAATTGCTAGGGCAACCAACTCGTATGATTTGGCACCAAGAAACAGACATTACTGATGTAGATGTGGTAATTGTTCCTGGTGGCTTTAGTTACGGTGATTATTTACGTTGTGGTGCGATTGCTCGCTTCTCTCCAGTTATGCAGCAAGTGATTGCTCATGCACAACAAGGTAAATTTGTCATCGGTATTTGTAACGGGTTTCAAATATTAACTGAGTCTGGTTTGTTACCTGGGGCATTGACGAGAAATCAAGACCTGCACTTCATTTGCGATCGCTCTCCCCTGAAGGTAGAGCGTAATAATTTACCTTGGACTCATGGTTATACGCAAGGAGAAGTGATAACTTTACCCATTGCCCACGGAGAGGGGCGATTTTACAGTGACGAAACCACTTTAGCAGAAATTGAAACCAACGGGCAAGTTTTATTTCGTTATCAAGAAAATCCCAACGGTTCACTTAACAATATTGCGGGGATTTGCAATCTTCAAGGTAATGTATTAGGAATGATGCCACATCCAGAAAGAGCAGCAGATCAAGTCTTAGGTAATAGCGACGGTTTACGCTTATTTCAGGGTTTGTTGGGGAAGGTAGCAGCTTTGGTGTAACAGATACCCGACCTCTCACCGAAGTCGGGGATTTTTCTTGGTATTATGTATTGACTTGACAAGACTTAAAGGTTTATAATTTAATAAGTGTAATTTTGATGGCGAAACCAGGGGGCATAAATGAATAGAATCATCACAAATTCAGACTTAGCTAATGTTGATTATACTGATTTATTGGACAAGATTTTAAAAGTGTTAAAAGAACAGCAAATCTTTACCATTTCTGAGGATAATCAACGGTTACTAATTGATGTTAATCAAGTAGTTAATGAAGTAATTAAATTAAACCCAACTAATCCATTAGGAAACGAAAGAGCAGTACGCGCTGCTACTCTGAATTTTAGTGCCAATTCCCAAGATTTATTTATTGAGAGAATTAAAGAAATTACTGATTATATTCAGCAACATCTAACAGCAGCAATTCAGAAAAATCCAGCAAATCAATTAATAAATAGATTTCAATTTATTCAACAATTACTAACAGATTTACAGACATTTAAAGGACAATATAATAAACATGAAAAAACCAAAGAAACCCTTTTAAACTTTACCTATCCATTTCTTCCTGCGAAAAATCTCCAAAAACAAAGATTAACAGTCAAGAGAACCGAAAATAGTCCAAATAAACAACTATTAAAAGCACATAAAGTCAAAATTTCTGTAGATAAACCTCGTGATTTTTCTGCAACATTATTAACAGGAATCAATAATTATCTTGATGTCAACTTTGCTGATATAAATTCACAAGATAGAGAAGAACTAGAAGATATTATTGACAACTTAGCCAAAAATCCCAACTCAGATATTTACAGTGTACAAAATCTAGTCAACCAAGAAACATTAGGGAAATTAAAAAAATTAGCTAAAATTAAATATTTAGAATTTCTCCTAGAAAATATTGATGAAAATGCTAGTGATGACAACTTTAAAGGTAAGATATATTTACAGGATTTAATTAGAAGACTGTACTTATTAGAAGACTATATTAACGATAGTAATAAAGCAGATGGAGAATATGAAGTTAATTATGCAGGAAAATCAGTTAATTATCAAAGTATGTTTTCTCGCAGTGAAGCGTATGATATATTACCAATTATTCCCAAGATTGAAGGTTTTTTAGGAGAAACAGAAGATCCTGGTAAAGAGAAAATAGAATTTACCTTTGGGTTAAAGTTGAAATTTGATGGTAAAGTACAAACTTATGGTGGTAGAACAGTTTTTGATTATAACCTGAATCTTTTAAATCCTAAAGAACATCAACAAGCAGTTGGGAATGAATCAGAAAACAGCGGTTTTGCGTATCAAGTCCTGAAGATTGCATTTTTATATTATTTCATATTTGCATCTCGTCAAGATCCTACCGCAGTAGATTATGATCCTCGAAAAGAATTAGAATATGATCCTTTAGCAAAAGTAAATATTATCTTATCAACTTTACAAGGTAATGATGAAGAAGCAAAAAAGAAATTATTAATAAATTTGCGTAAAGGATTTAATGATTATAAAATTCAACATAAAATTGATGTTCTCAAAAAAGTTCTCAGGAATTTAATTAAACGAGAAACTTCATTTCCCAGTGGAAACTATCCTGTACATATTTCCGTAAAAAACAGTATTTTAGAAAATGACATTGATAGGATCAATGACAGAGAAACAATATTTAAAGAAGCATTGAGAAAAAACTTTAAAGACTGTTTAAAATATATCAATGTAGGAAATGCAACCACACAAGCCAACTTACTTATTACACTTCGCGCAAATATCAATATTAGTGAACTTCATTTTTTAGAAACAGAAGATAAAGAAACATTCACAATGGAATATGATATTCCTCGATCTGTGAAAGTTTTACCAGCGATATTTTTAGGGATGCAAGATAAAAGATGTCAAGATTTTTATAACAAAAACTTACAACATCGTAAACTACTAATTTTTCCCCATCGTTTGGAAACTGAAAAACTAGAAAATCATCAACAAATAATTTACAAAATTACCTACAGTTTACTAGCGTATATTTGTCTTCATGTCATTTTAGAAAAACAAACTAAGATATTTATTCCTTTGTTAAGAATACATCTCAAACAAAAAACAGATGAAAATGTGATTATTGAGAAATTTATAGTTTCCTTAACTAAGGTATTATCCCACTTATTTAATGATGGATATCGCAGTAATGAACAGGGAATAGTAATTACTGATAGTCAAAAGCAAATTAACTTTAAAATTCCTAATGTTCTCAGTTCATTATATTCAGTTATTCCCAAAAAATTCATTTTCTCTTCAACTGATAACTGTTCATTTAAGGAACTAGATAAACTTGCAATTATCATAGTTTCCAGTCGAGAAAGTGATAGTAAATGGGGAATAAAAGAGAAAAAATCTAATTTAATGGGAGAAATTCTTACCTTACAAATGGAAGCTAAAAGTGTAAGATTTCAACTTTTTAAAACCTTTTCAGAAAATTTTAATGATCATGAAAATATGTTTGAATATCCTACCGTAATAGTTGATAATGTCAACAAACTTTATCAAAAAGGGTACAGACATTTTGTTTATATAGCAAAAGTTCCCTATAGCAGTACATTACATATTACCCAAACTGTCAAAGATGAAGAATTATTTTTCATGTCCAAAAATGTGATTACCGCATTCATAAAAGACAAACCTGATATTAAAATTTATCCCATGTTTTTTGAAAAATACTATGTTGTGAAAATGAAAAGTAAGGTAACATCTACATCATTATATATTCAAGATACCCTAGAGCTGACTAGTTTAGAAGAGGATAGAAATAAACAATCTGTGATATTTTTTAATTTGTTTAATGGTTTACAAGTTGCGAATGATGTAAATTATCATGGAGTGATGTCTTATGCGACATTATTAAATACAGCAGTTTCCGAAGTTATGAGGTACAGTTAGTAATAATAAAGATAATACTGTCATGAAAGCATATTCAGTGGATCTCCGAGAAAAAATAGTTGCAGCCCATATTGAGGAA
>NZ_JACJPZ010000080.1:0-13644 GCF_014696335.1 Dolichospermum sp. FACHB-1250 | reverse complement strand
TTCCTCAATATGGGCTGCAACTATTTTTTCTCGGAGATCCACTGAATATGCTTTCATGACAGTATTATCTTTATTATTACTAACTGTACCTCATAACTTCGGAAACTGCTGTATCTTACTGATTACCCCCGTTTAACTGAACTATTACAAAAACTCCCTCTGGAAAAATAGTCAGAAGCTACATCTGGTAATTGTTACTGATTTGTAATGGTTCATTAAATTAATGTCATCGGGCTGTTCACTGATTTAAACCAAACCTCAATACTGAAATACTGCTATGACAAGTCAACCCAAAAAAAATAATTCTGCCAGCGAACCTAAGCGTGGGCAACCCGTAAAAATTAAGGGTAAGCGCGTTGTTCCTCACTCTGTGCGTAATCAAGGCAAAAGTGAAAGTAAACCTCGCACCTCTCGCTATGCTGCGGACAAATCCCCGGAAATTAGATTAAATAGAGAAGATAAGCCTTATGCTCCTAAACCTCGCACCTCTCGCTATGGTGCCGATAAATCCCCGGAAGTTAGATTAAATAGAGAAGATAAGCCTTATGCTCCTAAACCTCGCACATCTCGCTATGGTGCGGACAAATCCCCGGAAATTAGATTAAATAGAGAAGATAAGCCTTATGCTCCTAAACCTCGCACATCTCGCTATGGTGCGGACAAATCCCCGGAAATTAGATTAAATAGAGAAGATAAGCCTTATGCTCCTAAACCTCGCACATCTCGCTATGGTGCGGACAAATCCCCGGAAATTAGATTAAATAGAGAAGATAAGCCTTATGCTCCTAAACCTCGCACCTCTCGCTATGGTTCTGAGCAGTCTTCAGAAATCACATTAGCTGAAGGTAAATCCTTCAATGCTAGATACCGTCCCTCTTACCCATCCTCTCAACCGTCTTCAGAAATTACACCCACAGAAGAAAGTGATCTCATTTACGGTCGTCATCCAGTTTTAACTGCTTTGGAAAATGAACGTAGCATTAACAAGCTGTGGATTACTACCCGTCTCCGCTATGATCCCAGATTTCATCATTTGATTTTGCAAGCCAAGGATAATGGCGCAGTTATTGACGAAGTTGAACCAATGCGGTTAGACCAAATTACTGGTCGCGCTAATCACCAAGGAATAGCCGCTCAAATTTCTCCTTATTCCTATACTGAATTAGAGGATCTGATTAGTAAGGCTAAATCTATTAATGATCCTGTAATTGTTGTTGCTGATGGTATCACTGATCCCCACAACTTAGGGGCAATTATTCGCACAGCTGAAGCTATTGGCGCTCACGGTTTGGTGATTCCCCAAAGAAGGGCGGCAGGAATTACTTCAACGGTGGTGAAAGTGGCAGCGGGAGCATTAGAAACCTTTCCTGTAGCTAGAGTTGTTAATCTTGGTCGGGCTTTAGAACAGTTAAAAGAACAAGGTTTTTGGATTTACGGGACTGCTGTTACAGGTAGCGAATCATTGCAAAGCGTTAAATTTAGTGGTCCTGTGGTTTTAGTCGTGGGTGGTGAAGGTGAAGGTCTGGGGATGTTGACACAACGTTCTTGTGATGTTTTGGTATCTATTCCCTTACAGGGTAAGACTCCTAGCCTCAATGCTTCCGTGGCAACTGGTATGGCACTTTACGAAATTTATCGTCAAAAATCGCAAAATACGCTGTACTTTGATAAACTACAAACAATTGCCTTGAAAAAAGAATAATCAAAGCGTTTGTAGTTAAACCAGTCGGGGTAAAATTGGACAAAGTTGACTTCGCGGATAAATATCCACGAAGTCGGCAACTATAAAGAAATGTAAAAGATAATAAATTTAACCTATTCTCACACACTCAGTCACACGTTTATCAATCAGCGGAAACCATGAAAACAATTTGGAATAACCTTCAAGAAGGGTTGATTAATACATTAAATGTCCTCGGACTTGCTTGGTGGGTAAAAATTATCACACATACCCCCAAATGTACATACTACTTCGGTCCATTTTTCAGTTCTGTGGAAGCAAATAAAGCCAGTATTGGCTATATAGAAGATTTGGAAATTGAAGGAGCGCAGGGGATTATAGTCAATGTAGAACGTTGTAAACCTAGTGTGTTAACAATTGCTGAAGATTTGGGGGAATGGATTGACCGTAAAGTAAAGCCTGTCTTTAGCGGTCAAATATAGTCTAACAAGTAATTAGGCTGTCACCGTTCCTAGGCTAATCCTAGGAACGAACTTTGTTGAATCTAGACTTTTATTCTATTACTTGTTCTAATCTTATTAACTATTAAATGTAAAGGACAACATCGGGACTAAAGCCCGCACTAGAAAAAAATATAATTTTGTGTCAGACTTACATAAGTCCTATTGACATTGATCAGAATAGATGCTTATGGCGATCTTGAACATAGGAATTGAGAAGTGAAAAGTTATACTTATCACTTCTCAGAGACTACTCCTTACACTTATGCTAATTAAAACAGATAATCAATAAGTGCAACCTCTAGCTAAAGATGCAGATTTGTTGGCAATGGCAATAAAATCGGTGTAAATTATTGCCATATATCAAATATTATTATTTACCTCCCAATATTTCTTCAAGTTCTGTTAGCTTCACAGGTCCAGAAAAATTCTGACTGGTAATAATAAAAGAAGGTGTTCCCCCTAGTCCTAATTTTTGTGCTAATAATAGGTCATTTTGGATAGGTTTAATAGCTAATTGGCGGTCATTATTAAATTTTGTGAGATTTAATTTCAGCCTTTTAGCAATATCTAAATATAAAGTCTCACCCAATTGTTTTTGATTTGTAAACAAGGCATCATGATATTCCCAAAACTTACCTTGTTGAAATGCTGCCCAAGCTGCTGTAGCTGCTGGTAATGCTTGTTCATGAATTTGATAAAGGGGAAAATATTTATAAACTAATGTAAATTTATTAGGATATTTTGCTAATAAATCCTTTAGCTTTTTATGTGCTTCTGCACAATAGGGACATTCAAAATCAGAGAATTCTATCAATACAGTTTTTGATTGAGTCGCACCAATTGTAGGAGAATCACCAATTATAGTTTTGGGATTTGTTTGCAAATTATTGATAAATTCTTGTCGTGATTGTTGTAGTTTCTGTTGCTGCTGCTGCTGATATGCTTCCACAGATTCAATAATTATTTCTGGATTTTTGCGAATAATTTCTAGAACTTGTTGTTCTAGCTGGGGGTCTATTTTAGGGTCTATTTTAGTATCAGCTTGAACGGGGAGTGACCAGCTGAAAATTAGGCAGATAAAGCTAAAAATTACTAAATTTCGGAAATGAGTAAAAATTTTGAACATTTGTCAAAGCTATAGAATTAGCAATGTAATTTTATCAACTGGCGGATAAAATAGCAATTATCCCGATTTTATTTTATAGAATCATGCCTTTTATCAAAATATATATTTAAAATATATTTTTAAATTAAAACTGGGGTGAATACAAATATAAATTATGAAAGGTAAAATTTTGGCTACATCTGTATTTTTACTCACATTCAACTTATCAGGTACAGTTGAAGCTGCAAATTATGAAGATATGAGACAGTTATTAGCAAATAAACAATGTCCAAAATGTCTTTTCAGCAATGCTGGTTTAGTCATGGCTGACTTAGCCGGAACAAATTTAAGCGGGGCTAATCTTGCTGGTGCGGATTTACGAGGGGCAAATTTAAGCGGTGCAAGTTTATTTGGTGTGAATTTAAGCGAAGCTAAACTTAGTGGTGCAAACTTAACTGGTGCTGATTTAAGAAACACCTTTTGAATGAATGCTAAATTAAAAGACACCAATATAACAGGGTTAATCAACAGTTAAATGCTGCTCACAATTTGAGTCAAGAAGCGGTCAGATTGACCGTGTTAGCCTGTGGACTAGATAGTACCGATATTTCTAGGATGAAGCAGGAAAAAAAGCTGGTAATTGTTAGCTTATGTTAGCTTTTTTGTATCAGAGTTTAGGTTCGGTCTTATTATAATACTCACAACTCAACGATAATCGTAAACAAGGAAAAAAAATAGATGGCAGACAATTTTAAGAGTAAAGCGATCACACAAGGGGTACAGCGATCGCCCAATCGGGCTATGTTGAGGGCTGTAGGTTTTCAAGATGGAGATTTTGACAAAGCCATTGTCGGTATTGCCAATGGATACAGTACGATTACCCCTTGTAACATGGGGATTAACCAATTAGCACAGAGAGCAGAAACCGCTGTAAAAACCGCCGGGGCAATGCCGCAAATTTTCGGGACAATTACCATTAGTGATGGTATTTCTATGGGAACAGAAGGGATGAAATACTCCCTAGTATCACGGGAAGTAATTGCTGACTCCATTGAAACAGCCTGTACAGGGCAAAGTATGGACGGTGTATTAGCCATTGGTGGTTGTGATAAAAATATGCCAGGGGCAATGTTAGCCATGGCCAGAATGAATATTCCTGCCATCTTTGTTTACGGTGGCACAATCAAACCCGGACATTATGACGGTAAAGACTTAACCGTAGTTAGTTCCTTTGAAGCCGTTGGCCAGTACAGCGCGGGAAAAATTGACGAAAATGAACTGTTAGCGGTTGAACGTAGTGCTTGTCCCGGTGCAGGGTCATGTGGAGGGATGTTTACAGCCAATACCATGTCTTCAGCATTTGAAGCAATGGGCATGAGTTTACCCTATTCCTCTACCATGGCAGCCGAAGACCCAGAAAAAGCGGACAGTACGGAAAAATCGGCCATTGTCCTGGTTGAAGCTATTCGCAAACAAATATTACCTCGGACAATCATCACCCGTAAATCTATTGAAAACGCCATTTCTGTAATTATGGCGGTAGGTGGTTCTACTAATGCAGTTTTACATTTTCTGGCCATTGCCCGCGCTGCTGGTGTAGAATTAACAATAGACGACTTTGAAACCATTCGCGGCCGTGTTCCCGTTTTGTGTGATTTAAAACCTAGCGGTAGATATGTAGCTACAGATTTACACAAAGCCGGCGGTATTCCCCAAGTCATGAAAATGCTTTTAGTCCATGACTTACTCCATGGTGACTGTATGACAATTTCCGGGCAAACTGTGGACGAAGTTTTAGCAGATATCCCCGCAGAACCACGGACTGACCAAGATGTAATTCGTCCCTGGAATAATCCGATGTATGCTCAAGGACATTTAGCTATTCTCAAGGGCAACTTGGCCACGGAAGGAGCAGTAGCCAAAATTACCGGAGTCAAAAAGCCTGTAATTACCGGACCGGCAAGAGTATTTGAGTCGGAAGAGTCTTGTTTAGATGCGATTTTAGCGGGGAAAATCAAAGCAGGGGATGTGATTATTATCCGTTACGAAGGACCAAAAGGCGGACCTGGTATGAGAGAAATGCTGGCCCCCACCTCTGCTATTATCGGTGCTGGGTTAGGTGACTCTGTAGGATTAATTACCGACGGACGTTTTTCCGGTGGTACTTACGGTATGGTGGTCGGTCATGTTGCCCCAGAAGCAGCCGTAGGTGGTAATATAGCCTTAGTAGCAGAAGGTGATAGCATTACTATTGATGCTCATGCCCGGTTGTTGCAACTCAATGTATCAGATCAAGAATTAGCTACTCGTCGTGCAAATTGGCAACCACTTCCACCCCGATATACTAAAGGGGTACTAGGGAAATATGCCAAGCTAGTATCTTCTAGTAGTGTGGGTGCTGTGACAGATTTGAATTTATTTACTAATTAGTAATAACTAATTATATCACATCCCGGACTTTTTCAATAAGTCCGGGATTTGTATTTCATATGTATTTCATATTCAGATATTTTATATTTTTTATCTTGATTTGAGGACTAAGGTTTTGATAGGAATAAAAAACATCAATATACATGATTTATCTATTTGGGTGGAACAAGCAAAAACCCAAGCAGCACAAGGAAAAGTTATTGAACGCATTCCCCAATTAGCTATGGCTAACCCTAACTGGTTTGCTGTGAATATAACTTGTAAATCAGATGAAAGTTACAGTTTAGGAAATACAGATTGTATATTTCCATTTATGAGTGCAATTAAACCGTTTTCTCTACTATATTTATTGGAACAATTCACTGCAAAACAGGTTTTACAATGGGTTGGTATTCAACCCTCAACCGCACCTTTCAATTCTTTAGCGCAATTAATAGCAGATAATGGACATCCTCGTAATTCAATGATTAATAGTGGCGCTATTACTCTTGCTGATAAGTTTCCAGGAAAAGATAGCAATGAATCTACACAACTGTTCTGTACATGGTTAAATAAGTTAGCAGGTACTAGTCTATATATAGATTTAGATATTCTTGCTTCGGTTCGTGCTAATCGTTCTCCTATAAATATAGATATTACTAATTATCTCTATGAAGCCGGAAATGTAAATAATATTAAATTTGCTCTTGATGTTTATGAACAAATATGCTGTATATCTGGACGAGTAGAAGATTTAGCGAAATTAGGAAAAATACTAGCTTGTGAAAATGATTTTATCAATAATCAAAACCGTCAAGTTGTGAATGCAGTCATGTTAACTTGTGGTTTGTATGAAGTTTCCGCAGAATATAGTATCAAAATTGGTTTACCTATGAAGTCGGGTATTAGTGGTGGACTTATAACTATAGTACCAAATCAGGGAGCGATAGCCAGCTACAGTCCTGCTTTAGATCATGCTGGTAATTCTGTAGCTGGTTTAGCACTAATGGAAATTTTATCTCAAAATTTACAATTGAGTATTTTTTATTGATTACTCTTCAAGTTGAGATTTGATATTTCCCATTGTTTGAGGAACTGAATCTGTATCTAGTTGATTTGGATTTGATTCTAGTGGTTCTGTTACTTTTGACTGTTGTTCTGTTTTTGGTGCTGGTGTTTCTGTAACGTCAGCAGGTGTAACTTTGGGAATTAATTGTTGTTCTGTTTTTGGTGCTGGTGTTTCTGTAATGTCAGCAGGTGTAACTTCGGGAATTAATTGTTGTTCTGTTTTTGGTGCTGGTGTTTCTGTAATGTTATCAGGTGTAACTTTGGGAATTAATTGTTGTTCTGTTTTTGGTGCTGGTGTTTCTGTAATGTCAGCAGGTGTAACTTCGGGAATTGATTGTTGTTCTGTTTTTGGTGCTGGTGTTTCTGTAGAATTAGGTTCAGCAATCGGAATTTTAACTGTATAATTCTGGTCTACAATGCCACGTACTTCATCTGCTGTCAATTCTCCTCTGACAATTTTTGAAAGAGTATCTTGACCATTGGGTTGATAGTTAATTAATCTGATAGTGGTGTTAAAGGCATTTTTTACAGGTTGTCCTTGATTATTGAGAAATTCTAGTTCTACCCAAGTTTGGCCAGGTTTAAAGCCTTTAAGATAAATTGGTTGCCAACGATCAAGAATGAAACTTTCACCATTGATTGTGCTACGAATACGCCAGTTGCTCATTATATCATCAGGATTAGTTTCTGCGACACTGTGCAACGGTGCATTAGTTAAGTAGAAATCCAACATAATTGGTTCTGCACCATAATTACCATTAGGACGACTGTAGGTAAGTAAAGGTAATTTAGCATCAGGATTATTTTCCTCGGTTTTCGTAAAAATATGAAATGTAGTTTGAGCATACGCACCTTCATTTTTAAAACTTTCATGCCACGGACGAGAAGCAAAAACGCGGAGAGTATGGGTACCCGGAGATAAATTTGGTAATACTACCGATTGATTTAGGTCGTAAACAGCTATATAAGGTTTGTTATCTAAAATTAGGTGCAAATGGGGTCCAAGTTGCCATTGAGGGTCTTTAAATATTGGTAAGTCCTTAACCTGCAAACGCACGTTAACGGTATCTTCCTGAAGAACTTCATCTATTTTGGGACTGAGAATACTAACTTGGGGTTGATAACCTTCTAGACTAGGACGCAATGCTTGAATAACATCTGGTGGTGCAGTTTCCGAAAACGTCCCCGAAATTTCTGAAGCTGGTGGTGCTTTAACCTGGGGCTGAATAGATGGTTCTTTGCTGCTTACTGCTTCAACGCAACCGCTTAAAATCACGACTAGAAATAACGCGAAAACCCATTTAATAATTGGGAGTCTCTTTGACAAAATTCGCTGAAAAGATTTTCTCCACCCAGTGTTCATGTTTTGATCCTGTAATAGTTTTTAACAATTAACGCAATCATTGTGACGCAAATTATGACTCATGGACTATGGAGTAAAAGCATAAATCTATGGCCAGAGTTATAAATTTACTGACTTTTTTCTGATTACAATGGTAAACAAGTAATTTTTTTGACTGAATTTCTGGACAAGAATTTGCTTTTAGACGGCCAAATTTGGTCAAAAGTCCTTGAATAGCAAGTTTTTAAGCTGCTTTAAGTATAAATCATTTAATTTACAAATTGTTGTTATTTGTAAATTAAATGAAGAGTCTATTGACATTTGGACAATATATGAATTTGTAAAGTAGATGAGACCAGAAATTTGGCTATTTTTAATTATTGTTAACAGGTGTATAACAATGAGCAAGTTCAGACTCTATAATTCAACAGAAACAACTTTTCTTTTCCACACGACAACCGCATCGCTAAACCAGAGCAATCTGAAAAGAGCGACTGTGTTATTCTAGGTGGTATTCATGATTCCCCATTCCTTATAGAGAGGAGGTCGAATGACGATTAGTCCTCCGGAGCGAGAGGAAAAAAAAGCAAGAGTGATCGTTGACAATGACCCGGTTCCTACCTCATTTGAAAAATGGGCAAAGCCAGGGCATTTCGAGAGATCCTTAAGCAGAGGACCAAAAACCACAACCTGGATTTGGGACCTCCACGCCCTCGCCCATGATTTTGATACACATACAAGCGATTTAGAAGACATCTCCCGCAAGATATTCGCCGCTCACTTCGGCCATTTGGCTGTAGTAGCAATCTGGTTGAGCGGAATGTTGTTCCATGGCGCTAAGTTCTCTAACTACGAAGCTTGGCTGGCTGATCCATTAGGAGTCAAGCCCAGCGCTCAGACAGTTTGGTCTATTGTTGGACAAGACATTTTAAACGGTGATATGGGCGGCGGTTTCCGCGGCATTCAAACCACCTCCGGCTTGTTCCAAGTATGGCGTGGCTGGGGTATCACTAGCTCCTTCCAGCTATATGTAACTGCAATTGGCGGCTTGGTATTAGCAGGCTTGTTCTTATTTGCTGGCTGGTTCCACTACCACAAACGCGCTCCTAAACTGGAATGGTTCCAGAATGTGGAGTCAATGCTGAATCATCACTTATCAGTGTTGCTAGGCTGCGGTTCTTTGGGATGGGCTGGTCACTTAATCCATGTATCTGCACCAATCAACAAACTGTTAGATGCAGGTGTAGCAGCTAAGGACATCCCTCTGCCTCATGAATTGCTGTTTAATACAGCAAAAATGGCAGAACTTTACCCTGGTTTCGCTAGTGGTTTAACTCCTTTCTTCACTTTAAATTGGGGAGTTTATGCTGATATCCTCACATTTAAGGGTGGTTTAAACCCAGTTACAGGCGGCTTGTGGATGACTGATATTTCTCATCACCACCTAGCGATCGCTGTACTGTTCATCGTTGCTGGTCATATGTACCGTACCAACTGGGGTATCGGTCATAGCATCAAAGATATTCTAGAAGCTCATAAAGGTCCTTTCACTGGCGAAGGTCACAAAGGTCTTTACGAAAACCTCACCACTTCTTGGCACGCTCAATTGGCTACTAACTTAGCTTTCTTGGGTTCATTGACAATCATCATCGCGCATCATATGTACGCGATGCCTCCCTATCCTTACTTGGCGACGGACTACGCAACACAATTGTGTATCTTCACTCACCATATTTGGATCGGTGGTTTCTTGATTGTTGGTGGTGCGGCTCACGCGGCCATCTTCATGGTGCGGGATTACGATCCTGTTGTTAACCAAAACAACGTTTTAGATCGCGTGATTCGTCACCGTGACGCTATCATTTCTCACCTTAACTGGGTTTGTATTTTCTTAGGCTTCCACAGCTTTGGTTTGTACATTCACAATGACACCATGCGTGCTTTGGGTCGTCCCCAAGATATGTTCTCCGACAGCGCAATTCAATTACAGCCAGTATTTGCTCAGTGGGTGCAAAACCTGCACACATTAGCTCCTGGTAACACAGCACCTAACGCTCTGCAAGTAGTTAGTCATGCTTTTGGTGGTGGAATTGTGGCTATCGGCGATAAGATCGCTATGATGCCCATTACTTTGGGTACAGCGGACTTCATGGTTCACCACATCCACGCATTCACCATTCACGTTACTGTTCTCATCTTGCTCAAAGGTGTATTGTACGCCCGCAGTTCTCGTCTGATTCCAGACAAGGCGAACTTAGGCTTCCGATTCCCTTGCGATGGTCCAGGTCGTGGCGGTACTTGCCAAGTTTCCGGTTGGGATCATATCTTCCTGGGACTGTTCTGGATGTATAACTCCCTATCAATTGTAATTTTCCACTTTAGCTGGAAGATGCAATCTGATGTCTGGGGAACAGTAGACCCAGATGGCACAGTAAATCACATTACTGGTGGCAACTTTGCAGAAAGCGCTATCACCATCAACGGTTGGTTACGTGACTTCTTGTGGGCGCAAGCTACACAAGTAATTAACTCCTACGGAACAGAATTGTCCGCTTACGGACTAATGTTCTTAGGCGCTCACTTTGTTTGGGCGTTCAGCTTAATGTTCTTGTTTAGCGGTCGTGGCTACTGGCAAGAACTAATTGAGTCCATCGTTTGGGCGCACAATAAACTGAAAGTAGCCCCAACAATTCAGCCTCGCGCACTGAGCATCACTCAAGGTCGGGCTGTAGGTGTGGCTCACTACCTATTAGGAGGAATCGCCACCACTTGGGCATTCTTCCACGCACACATCCTTTCAGTAGGATAAAAATCAGTGGAATTTTGGGTTTTGGATTCTAAGATTTTAGATTCAATCCAAAATCCAAAATCTAGAATCTAAAATTTTGCTGACACTTGATGGCTAAAGGTCAGAGGACAGATCACACCTATGGCAACAAAATTTCCAAAATTTAGCCAGGATCTCGCACAGGACCCGACTACGCGTCGGATTTGGTATGCGATCGCTACAGGCAACGACTTTGAAAGCCACGATGGCATGACGGAAGAGAATCTTTACCAAAAGATTTTCGCTACGCACTTCGGTCACTTGGCAATCATCTTCCTGTGGGCATCCAGCCTCCTGTTCCACGTGGCCTGGCAAGGTAACTTTGAACAGTGGATTAAAGATCCCCTGCACGTCCGTCCCATTGCCCATGCAATTTGGGACCCTCACTTCGGTGAAGCAGCAATTGAAGCTTTCACCCAAGCGGGTGCAAGCAATCCCGTAAACATTGCTTACTCCGGTGTTTACCACTGGTGGTACACCATCGGGATGCGGACAAACGCCGAACTATACACTGGTTCCGTTGGTTTGCTCCTGTTGGCGGCATTGTTCCTATTTGCTGGTTGGTTACATTTACAACCCAAGTTTCGTCCTAGCCTCTCTTGGTTCAAGAGCGCTGAACCCCGTTTGAATCACCACCTCGCTGGTTTGTTCGGTGTTAGCTCCTTAGCTTGGACTGGTCACTTGGTTCACGTTGCTATTCCTGAATCCCGTGGTATTCACGTGGGTTGGGATAACTTCCTGAGTGTAGCTCCCCATCCAGCAGGTTTAACTCCTTTCTTCACAGGTAACTGGAGCGTTTACGCTCAAAACCCTGACACCGCTGGCCATTTATTTGGTACTTCCACCGGTGCTGGGACTGCGATTCTCACCTTCTTGGGCGGTTTCCACCCCCAAACAGAATCCTTGTGGTTGACTGACATGGCTCACCACCACTTGGCGATCGCAGTTTTGTTCATCATTGCTGGTCATATGTACCGGACTAACTTCGGAATTGGTCACAGCATTAAAGAAATGCTTAACTCCAAATCCGGTTTATTACCTGGTACAAAGAGCGAAGGTCCTTTCAACCTCCCTCACCAAGGTCTTTACGACACCATCAACAACTCCCTGCACTTCCAGTTGTCATTAGCTTTGGCATCTTTGGGAACTATTTGTTCCTTGGTAGCGCAGCATATGTACGCTCTGCCTCCTTATGCGTTCATCGCTAAGGACTACACAACACAGGCAGCATTGTACACCCACCACCAGTACATTGCTGGTTTCTTGATGGTTGGTGCTTTTGCTCACGCAGCAATCTTCTGGGTTCGTGACTACGACCCCGAACAAAACAAAGGTAACGTTCTTGACCGGATGTTACAGCACAAAGAAGCGATCATTTCCCACCTTAGCTGGGTATCTCTCTTCTTAGGCTTCCACACCTTGGGCTTATACGTTCACAACGACGTAGTTGTGGCCTTCGGTACTCCTGAAAAACAAATCTTGATTGAGCCAGTATTTGCTCAATTCATCCAAGCTGCCCAAGGTAAAGCTCTGTATGGCTTGAATGTACTGTTGTCTAACCCCGACAGTATTGCTTACACCGCTTACCCCAATGCTGGTAACGTTTGGTTGTCTGGCTGGTTAGATGCCATCAACTCAGGCACAAATTCCTTGTTCCTGACCATTGGCCCTGGCGACTTCTTGGTTCACCACGCTTTCGCTTTGGCTATCCACACCACCACCTTGGTACTTGTTAAGGGTGCTTTGGATGCTCGTGGTTCTAAACTGATGCCCGATAAAAAGGACTTCGGTTATGCGTTCCCCTGCGATGGTCCAGGCCGTGGCGGTACTTGCGATATCTCCGCATGGGACTCTTTCTACCTGTCTATGTTCTGGATGTTAAACACCATTGGTTGGGTAACTTTCTACTGGCACTGGAAACATCTAGGTATTTGGCAAGGTAACGTTGCTCAGTTCAACGAAAACTCTACCTACCTCATGGGTTGGTTCCGTGATTACCTCTGGGCTAACTCTGCTCAGTTGATTAACGGTTACAACCCTTACGGCATGAATAACTTGTCTGTTTGGGCTTGGATGTTCCTTTTTGGACACCTCATCTGGGCTACTGGTTTCATGTTCCTCATCTCTTGGAGAGGTTACTGGCAAGAGTTAATTGAAACTTTGGTTTGGGCGCACGAGCGTACTCCTTTAGCTAACTTGGTTCGCTGGAAGGATAAGCCCGTTGCTCTGTCTATTGTTCAAGCTCGTGTGGTTGGTTTAGCTCACTTCACTGTTGGCTACATCGTTACCTATGCAGCGTTCCTCATTGCTTCTACTGCTGGTAAGTTCGGTTGATCTTGACTACTGGTTGTAGGTAAGTAACAAAAAAATTCCCTGCCGCAAGGTGGGGGGTTTTTTTAATGGGCGGGCAGGATGCCCACCCCACAAGAGGATTTTTTTAATGGGCGGGCAGGATGCCCACCCCACAAGAGGATTTTTTTAATGGGCGGGCAGGATGCCCACCCCACAAGAGGATTTTTTTAATGGGCGGGCAGGATGCCCACCCCACAAGAGGATTTTTTTAATGGGCGGGCAGGATGCCCACCCCACAAGAGGATTTTTTTAATGGGCGGGCAGGATGCCCACCCCACAAGAGGATTTTTTTAATGGGCGGGCAGGATGCCCACCCCACAAGAGGATTTTTTTAATGGGCGGGCAGGATGCCCACCC